>DSCO01000064.1 GCA_011049045.1 Methanomicrobia archaeon
ATAGCCTGGGAAAAGCGGAGAAACAAACAGTATAAGAGAATCGACTGGCGCTTTACAAGACAGAATGCCGACCAAAAACTATCCCCCTACTATGTCTAAGAATTACCTGGTCAAGACACTAGTCAACCAGCGGTTTCCACTTCATCCTATTCTCTTCAAGCTCATGATCACAGGAAATGGTGATTCAGGGCTAACAACGCCCAGGAGTAAAGATTATAAATCCGTGAAGTGTCCACTTTGTCTGGACGTGCAGGCTGAAATGACCAGAGATTGGATCAGATAAGATCAAGCGGTACGCCCACTACTCTGGCTGTTCTTTGTTTTCTACTCAGGTGCTCTGCTCGTCTTCAAAAATGGGGATGGGTCTTTTATTGCTTTGCCTCGCCCGCTTGCAGGGCTCTCACATCCTGTAATCCAAGCGCCTTTCCACCGATACCCCAGTTTCCGCTCTTTATCTCCTGGACTACGATCCACGTAGCGCTCCGGAGACTCTCGCCCGAGAACGAGACCATAACGTTGGTAATCGCCTCGATTATCTGCTTGGTCTGGTCCGCGGAAAACTCGCCTTCAAAGACCTTAAGCTCGATCAACGGCATTTCGCAACCCTCCCCCACACCGGTTAGTGTCCATACTTACCACAAGAGATAGTGTCATTACGGCCATTTAAGCTTGTTGGACGTAAAATATTCTCATATCAGGGGAATTGATCAAGACCTGCGAAACGCCACCTTTATATACGCAGTCATTTTAACGTTTTACTGAAACACAAAAATCACGGTGGGCTGATGGACGAAGACGCGATGCTCGACGCGGCCGCGAAGGTGGGCCGGATCCTCGGTGTCGGCGAGTCCGTGGGCCGTATCTGGGGCTTTATGCTCCTCACATCGCGGCCCGTAACACAGAAGGAGATCGAAGACGGTACGGGGTATAGCCGCGGCATGATCAGCCAGTGCCTGCAGGGTATGGAAGCGCGCACGGTGATCACTGTCGAGCGAGTGGGGCGGGAGAAACGGTACTCGATCAATCCCGCGCTGGCCACGAGTTACGGCGCTGTCATCGGGCAGCACTACGAGGAGCGGATGAAGCAGGTGATCGAATTCCTCACGGAGCTTGCTGATTCGATCACCGATGAACGGATTCGCGACTCGCTGCTCGCTATCAGGGACGAATACAAGAAACTGAGCATCGCCTTTGTCCTGACCCCTCGGATAATCGCGCTGATAAACGAGTGGAATATAGACGGAATGGAGGATGACGTAAAGGATATAGCGAAAAGGATATCTCTACACCTTAGCTGAGGAAGAACAAAAGGAGGAACCAGAATAAATGAGACAAAAGAGGAAGAGCGTAGGGCTGATCGTGCTTGTGCTTCTGGTGATGGGCGCGCTCTCGCTGCTCACCGCCGCTTCGGCCGCGGCTGAAAGACCTGCAGTCATGGTAACTGACTATTCCGTGGAGCCTGCCGTGCTGATGCCCGGTGACACCGGCACGATCACCCTGACCATCAGGAATCCCTTCATCGATTTCTCGTCCTCGGAGACCGCGTTGAGCGTTGACCCGAGCGGTACCACCGAGCAGACCACCACCACCACCTCGTCGCGAGGGATGAGCGCGAAGATCAAAACGATACGACTTGCCAGCACGTTTCAGCATACCAGTTGGCTGGTTGAACCCACAGCCCCTACACAATATCTCAATCTCGGCACCCTGGGGCCCGGCGAGAGCATGTCCGTTTCCCTTCCTATTGCCGTGCAGCGCTATGCACCGGACGGCATCTACTTCCCGGAGGTCTATATCGAGGTGGATAACGGCGATAACGTCCGGTTCCCCCTCAAAGTGGTGATAGACAGCAGTGAACTGAAGCTGTTCGAGGAGGATATACCGTCCATGATCTCACTGGGCGAGTCCAGGACCGTATCGATCACGGTGGCGAATAACCGGCCGAACATGGTGAACGGTGTAAACGTGCTCGTGCGGTCCAGCATAGCGGATCTCGAATTCACGCCACAGACGGTCTACGTGGGCAGTTTAAACGCCTACGAACAGCGGATCGTGAGCTTCATGCTCACACCGCACTCGACGGGCACGCAAGATCTGACCTTCGAGACTACCTACAAGAACGGGAACAACGAGAAGCTCAGCACGATGGCATCGTTCGTTACCGCACAGATCAGTGCCGATGTGAGACTCATCCTCGTGGCCGCACCCGATTTCGTCTACCCGGGTGAGACTGCGAGATTCGAGTTTGATGTCGCAAACGGTAAAGCTAGGGCTATCAAGGCGGTCTCGGTGGTGCCGGCCACGCACGGCCTCAAGATCCTGCCTTCTGAATACTTCATTGGCGATATGGATGTTGGCGATGTCTTCACCGCTTCCTTCGATCTCCATACGAGCGATCTTGAGACCGGTGAGCTCACATTACCCTTTGAGCTCCGGTACAAGGATGTCGAGACCGAGAAGGTATACTACGGAGAAGGGTACTCAGTGGCGCTTGAAGTGCGAGAGCGCCCGACGAGCACCGTGCCGACAACGCTGCTTGCCGGTGCCGCGGTTCTGGTGATCATCGGTATCGGCCTGCTGTTCTGGATGCGAGCACGGCGCCGGCGAGCACAGGAGCAGTAGTAGCGTGAGTAAGTAGCGCGAGAAACGCACGTGACGACAGGTACATGAAGGTATTCCATGATCCGTACTGAGCATCTGACCAAGATCTACCGGATGGGTGATACCGAGGTGTATGCGCTGAACGACGTGAACCTGGAGATCAATGAGGGTGAGTTCGTGGCCGTCATCGGGCCTTCGGGCTCCGGTAAGTCAACGCTCCTCAACATGATCGGCTGCCTGGATAAACCCACCCGCGGGTCCGTCTATATCGATAACGTGAATACCGCAACGCTCAATGAGAACCAGCTGGCAGAGATCAGACGCAAAAAGATCGGGTTCATCTTCCAGCAGTTCAATCTCGTCCACACGCTGAATGCGGTCGAGAACGTGGCCCTGCCACTGTTCTTCTCTGGTGTGCGCCGGGATCTACGCTTGAAGAAAGCGAAAGAGCTGCTGGAGAGCGTCGGACTGGGGAATCGCGTGCACCACAAACCCGCGGAATTGAGCGGCGGGCAGCAGCAGCGGGTGGCCATCGCTCGCGCGCTCTCCAACGATCCGGAGGTCATCATCGCCGATGAGCCCACCGGTAACGTGGATACCGAAACGGGGAACACGATCATGGGCGTCCTGCAAGGGTTGAATAACGAGGGACGGACGATCATTGTGGTAACGCACGATCCTGAGATCGCCGCTCGCGCTACACGTACACAGCGCATGCGCGACGGCAAGTTACTGTGAGTGCTTGGGAGTAATGGCGTTAAGCAATGCACGATAAAGTACGCATGGCCTACCGGAGCATACGGGAACGCAGAACCCGATCAATACTCACCATACTCGGTATTGCCGTGGGTATAGCGGCTATCGTCTCCCTGGTGAGCGTCGGCTTTGGCATGGAAGAGGCGATCACCGGCGAGTTAACCACGTTTGCTGATCTTATCACCGTGATGCCCGGGAAGATAGTAGGGACTACGTACGTCGAGCAGGGGAGTTTTACTGATCGCGATCTCAAAGCTCTGCAGCGTATACCTGGTGTCAAAGACATCACCGCCTTGACCTATGGCGCCGCGGAGGTGGAGTTCAGGAACAAGCGAAGGCCCGTCTTCATCTTCGGTGGTGATACGAAGGAGCTGGGCAACTTCTATCTGGACCCGGTCGGGCTCAAGGAAGGCCGGTGGCTCCGTGAGAACGATTATAAAGCCTGCGTCATTGGAGATAGGGTCGCTAACGACTTCTTCGATAAGCCCGTAGGAGTGAACGATAAGCTGATCATCAATGGCGAGAAATTCGTCGTGGTCGGCGTCTTTAATAAGGCAAGCACGCTCTACGCCGCGGACGTCGATCCCCATATCTTCCTCAACTTGCGTGCAGCGAAGGCTGCGCTCCGGAGCGATGACGTCAAGTACATTATGGTGCGCGTGTACAACATCGATGATGCTGAAGAGATAGCGCAGAAGGTCGAGAAAACGATCAATGATAATCACGGCCTCGAGGATTTCGCCACCGCGATGACGATGGGTAGTGCGCTCGAGCAGATCGGCTCGGTATTCAGTATACTACGCGGCGTTCTCGTGGGCATCGCCGCAATCGCGCTCGTGGTCGCCTCCATCGGCATCATGAACACGATGCTGATGTCCGTGATGGAGCGTACGCATGAGATCGGGGTGATGAAAGCGATTGGCGCGAAGAGCAGCGACGTGCTCACACTCTTCCTCATGGAGTCCAGTATCGTCAGTATCGTAGGCGGGGTGGTTGGCTGCGTGCTCGGCGTTCTCCTGGCGCGAATCATCAGTCTCGTTGCCAGCTCGGCACTGGGGATCGAGTTTGCTGCGGGTGTTAAAGTCGCGGTGCTCCTTGCCGGGATGGCCGTGGCGATCAGTGTAGGCGTGCTTTCCGGATATTACCCCGCACGAAAAGCATCGCGAATGAGTCCGGTTGAGGCGGTGAGGTACGAATAAAATATGCGTGATTCAGTATCGCTCGTGTTTCGGAACGTCAAGGAGCGCAAGGCGCGTTCTGCGCTTACGATACTCGGGATCACCGTGGGTATCGGTGCAGTCATCGCCCTGATCTCCCTCGGCATGGGTATGCAGGCCGCCGTCACGGAACAGCTCATTGAGATGGCTGACTTGATCATGGTGACGCCCGGCGCACAGGAATTCGGTGCCTTCGGCACGTTCGGCCGCTTCACCGACCGCGATCTTGATTCCGTGAGGCGGATCGATGGTGTCAAACATGCCGTCGGGATGCGCGGCGAGATGGAAGACGTGGCATACCGGGGCGAGACCTTCCGGCTGATGGTTACGGGCATCGATCCGCAGGACATCGTCGCCGTCTTCGGCGAGACGATTCGGCGCGAGGAGACTGACGGGATGGCCGCAGGACGTGACCTGCGCGAGAACGACAAACGCGCCTGTGAGATCGGGTACAGCGTCGCTTATGACTTCTTTAAAGATGATATCGGTGTTAATGACCGGCTCACGATCAACGGGAGCAAATTCAGGGTGGTCGGGATAATCGCGAAGCAGGGCGGGTTCAGGGCCGAGGTTGATTCGGCGATCTACGTCACGACACACGATTCAATTACGATCCTTGATAACCGGGATATCGCTCAGATCTTTGTCCGGGTGCACAACATAGAGGACGCCGAGCGAATTGCGGACGAGATAGAGAAGCGGATCGATAACAATCACAAGCTGGATGATTTTACCTCCGCCATGACGATGGGCAGTGCCATCGAGCAATTAGAAGCGGTCTTCGGGATACTGCAGGTGGTGCTGATCGCCATTGCCTCTATTTCACTTATCGTCGCGGCCATCGGGATCATGAACACGATGCTGATGTCCGTGATGGAGCGTACGCACGAGATCGGGATAATGAAAGCGATCGGAGCGAAGAACAGGAATATCCTCTCGCTGTTCTTGCTTGAAGCGGGCCTGGTCAGCTTCCTCGGCGGGCTCGGCGGTTGTGTGTTGGGCGTGCTGGGTGCTCGCGCGATCAGCTTCGGTATCCAGACGGGGTTTGACGTTGCCATTGCCGCGGTTGTGGAGCCGATAGTCCTGCTCGGCGGTATCGCGGTTGCCGTTGTGGTGGGCATGCTTTCCGGGTTGTATCCGGCACGGAAAGCGTCGAAGATGAGCCCGGTTGAAGCGGTCAAGTACGAATAGACTGTGGACGTTAGCGCTTTGGAGATGCTGCTTCTCTTTAAACCCTTAATAACCCGTGGAGACTTTTTCTGGTAGTAGGGCTGACGTCCTACAGAAGAAACGATTTCCGAGGCTTGATGGTCTAGCGGTTTACTTACTTAAAATCTGAACACCGAATAATGAATGAGCAGATAATGACCGAAGAAGTTAAGCACATCCTTGCAACTCTCCAAAAGTTAGAGAAACGCGTAATGAACGAGTATAAAGCGAAGATTGTCGGTCTCTTTGGCTCGTATGTTCGAGGTGTGCAGACAGAGAGCAGCGATGTGGACATCCTCGTACGCTTCCTCGAAGGCGCTACGCTATTTGATTTGGTTGGGCTTGCTAACTTCCTTGAAGAAGAACTGCACGTTAAGGTAGATGTTGTTCCTGTTGATACAATTCGCAAGGAGATACGAGATGATATTCTCAAGGAGGCGCTGTATCTATGAGAGACCCAAAACTATACGTGAACGATATCCTAAGGCGATGAATGCAATCGAAGACTTTGTAGAAGATGTCAATTTTGACGCCTTTAAGCATGATGATTTGGTCTCAAGTGCAGTGATACAGAAGTTTGAAATTATTGGGGAAGCAACCAAAAATCTGCCGGAAAGCATTAAGCAGCGATACACTGCGATACCTTGGCGAGAGATGGCAGGAATGAGAGACCGTCTTATTCACTCATACTTTGGCATAAAATATGATCTTGTTTGGAATGCTATAAAGGATGTTTTTCCGCAGATAAAACCCTTGATTCAAAAGGTTATTGACGACTTGGAATAACACAGTTGAAAACGCCGGTGACCTCGTCAGAAAAAGAAAAAGAAAAAAAGAAGAAGAAAAAAAAAGAAAAGGAGCGCGTTAGTTACGCGCTCGGCTTCTCCATCAATTTCCGCTTCTTCAAGAGTTCGCCCGTTCTCGCGTGCGGCATCCTTAGCAAGCTGTCGGTGTACTTCTCGATCTCCCGCGCCTCTTTCGCGAGCTTCGCCGCCTCAGCGAGGAGTTCGTGCGCTGCTGCAACGATCGGCACGTACTTCTCGGGCTCTTTCATCATGAAACAGCCCTTCACGTCCAGCTCCGCCACCTTCTCCGCCATGCTGTAAGCGGCGATGGCCTTCGCCTTTGCGTACGGGTTCGTAAAGCCTGCGGCTTCAACCGCTTTCTCGGCCGTCGCCACGATCTGCGGCAGGTTCACCGCGCCACCGGCCCGGATCTCCGTGATCACACGATCGATCTCATCCGCGACCAGCTTAACCACTCCGGTAGCCGAGAGCACGGACATCACATCGACATTGAAGATGCTCATCTCCACAGGATCGAGGAACTCGCGGCGCGCACCGATCATCGGATCGCCCGGAATGATGATGAACCCGAAACCGTCCTCCTTCAACTTGTCCTTGGCCTTCAGCGCCGGCGCGTCCGAGACCACGATGCAGGGTATGCCCTTCTCCTTCGCCATCTCACGCGCTTTCTTCGGGCCCGGGAGTGCCGCGTTCGGGCTGAGCACCAGGACCAGATCCGGGCCCCAGTCGAGTAAGCGAGCAACGTCTGGAGCTGCTTCCGGCGTCATCTTCGCGCCCGTGCCCAGTACGCGCACGTCGATGTCCTCCCGGTCAGCTCGCTCGTCCAGCAGCAGATCCGCTATGCGTGAAATCCCGATATTCCCTAATTTCGCAAATCCAATCTTTACCACGTCCATAGAAATCACGGTTTTACCGTTGGTAGCGCCCAGATAAAAAACCTTCTGTTTTTTCCCGCGGTCGCCGTATCCAACCAGTAATAAAATGTCCAGGAGACGGTAACGATGATCCCAGGTACTCTGCAGGCGTGGATAACGAGCAAGGGTGAATGACTCGCTGCAAGTGCTAAGATCCATCCCGACCGTTTGTCCTTCATAAACGGCGTAATTGTAGAATCTCGGGACGAGTACGAGAGCGAACGAGAAACGTCATCAGCAATGACGGGTGCATCAAATCAACCTAAGAGGACAGTTATATCTCAGCGGATTTATTGCGAATGCCGGTTCCGGAATAACGAATAGATAAGACCGTATTGTATCACCAGAGACTTCCTACCGCTAGAGAATGTAGACCATGTAATCACCTATTCATAAATTATTGTGAAAAGAAATTAGGATCGTATATGCTGCAATATTACTAAAAACGATAAAAGAGCCAATTTTTCAACTAATTTTATTTTTTATTCCATAATAGAAACGGGTTTTCCGCGGTAATGATAATATAGATAAAGTCGTTAACCAAATTTATTCTTCGATAACTCTGTAATTTTAAGTGAACTTACTTACGTTTCTTTGATTAAACTTTCTTTTCAAAGAAAGTTTAATGGGTGAAGTACGCGACCACTTCGATTCCCTTTTCTGTTTCCGCCACAGCATCAACGCGGACGAACCCGTAGCGCTCGAACTGCACCACCCTATCATGTTCGTCCGCGATCAATAACTCGCCCAGGCCCTCGTCCGTGCCATCGGGACGCTTCACCTTGACGGTTATCCCGTTCGTCGGTGCCCACTGGATGACCGGCATGCCTGCTGGGGCGGGTTGCGCCGCTTCAGCCACGACTGCTGCTCGCAGGGGTTTGACGCTCTCAACTTCGATCGTGCAGAGGTATTTCAGCCGAAGGTGCTGCCCCGGCGTCAGCTTCGCCACATCCGTGTCTGCGAGATAGACGGTATTACCGGTGGGTATCTCACGGTACTCGGTGCCCTCGGGATGCTTCAAGGCCTTCGCGATACGGTAATCGAACCCTTTTAACTCCCCCGCTACCGGATTGCGGACGAAGAAGTACCGGGGCGCTTTTGGATCGATCATCTTCCGGTTCTCAGCATACAGATTCTTCATGCTCACCGCGATATCCGTCTGCGTGACGCCGATGGAGACGAAGAACTTACGAATCGCCTCTGGCTGGAATCCGCGCCGCCACAGTGCTCTAAGCGTGGGCAGTCGCGGATCATCCCAGCCCTCGTACTCGCCGCGCTCGATCGCTTTCCTGAGCTCCGAGGTGCTGAATTTACCGAACTCCTGCATTCTTATCTTGCCCCAGAGCATGGTGCGCGGGTATGTCCAGCCGAAGTACTCGTAGAGGTACCGCTGGCGCTGCTCCGATTTCATGAGGTCCTTGCCCCGTATGATGTGCGTGATCCCGAGCACATGATCTTCGATCGCCGATTCAAAATCCAGCATCGGCCACACCATGTAGCGCTCGCCAACGCGGGGGTGATCGCGCTTCAAGACGCGAAAGGCGACCCAATCGCGTAACGCGGGATCGGGATGTGTCATATCGGTTTTTATCCTGAGCACCGCACCTTTCTCCTCGTACCCGCCGCTCAGCATCTTCTGCCAATAGCCCCTCGTCGTTCCGACACTCGCCGTTCTACAGGGGCAGGGTAGTTTGTGATCCTTATACTCCTTAAAGGTTTCCGCGGGACAGAAGCAGACGTAGGCCGCTCCTCGCTCGATCAGCTCTTCCGCGTACCGATAATACAGATCGATACGTTCCGAGGCGATGACCAGCTCGTCGGGTTCCGCATCGAGCCACGCGCAATCCTCTAGATACCAGATATACGCATCCATTAATGGCCGCTTCAGGACGGGATCGGTATCATCGAACCTGAGGATGAACTTCCCGCCGTATCGCTTGGCATACTCCGAGTTGATAATGATGCCGCGAGCACTGCCGAGCGTTGCCGCGCCGTTTGGATTGGGCGCGAATCGCATCACCACCGGCTCACCTCGCGCAAGCGGCAGTTCCGGTAAACCTGCTGGTGCGCGCTTCGGCTCGAGCCCCTTCGCCTCCAGCTCGGCTAACAACCCGGGCGCGAATGCTGCCAGTTCGCTTGCACACTCCTCGCTGCTCAGCGACTCGATCCGCTCGATCTCTCCCTTCACCAGCGCTGCGACCTCTTTCGCTTCGCTTCTCAGCTCCGGGTGCTCCGCAAGCATACGCTTCAGCACGACGTCCAGCTTCGGCGATGTGCCATACCGTACCGCATTCTGCAGGGCGATTTTCTTTATCTCGCGCCCGAGCACGTCCACGTCCATTACTCCGCTCGACACTCCCACGAATAAAAGGCGCTTTACTCAGCATAAACCTTCCCCCTCAGCAACACGCGGCTCAGACTCAGCATCACGCGCCGCGCTTTCTCAGCCTCCGTCTCTCAGCTTCAGTGCATGAGGTGCGATGCTCCCGGATAACAGCATAAGTACGTTAGCTTTATATATGGAATATACCATCAGAATAGTATGTGCTTAGACAAAAGGTATGTTGAAATGGGTATGGAAGAGAAGTGGTGGAAGCGAATTGAAGGTTCGAAGAAATCAGTAACCGTTGTCGTGCTTGGGGCTGCCCTGGTCTGCTGCTGCGTCACACTGCTCACCGCGTCGCTCAGTGCAGGTGCCAGCGCGGGAGGTGCTCCTCCGTTGCCCATCCAGCAGTCGCCCGTTTCAGAGCCGTTACGCGATCTCGCGGCCTCCACCCGGCCGAGCCCTACGACCGCTCTGCCCCTGCACGAGTACGGTGACGTGGGCTCTGGGGTGGTGATCAACGAGTTCATGGCCACGCCGCTCGTAGGACCTGATTGGATCGAGCTCTATAACCCGACCGCCAGCACGGTTTCACTTGACCAGTGGACGATCACAGACGGCGCAGCCAATGCGATCGATCTAACCGGCAAGGCGATCATGGCACACGGCTATCTGGTGCTCGAGTTCAGCAATAAGTTGAATAACGCAGGAGACATCATCTATTTGCATAATCCTACAACGACCGTCGATAGCGTTACTTACGGGACGTGGGATGATGGGAACATTGCGGATAATGCACCCGCGCCCGAGGCGGGCCAATCAGCGGGTAGATACCCTGACGGCTGGGATACTGATAACGATAGCGCAGACTTCAAAATCTTCACCAGCCCTACACCGGGTGCTCCGAATACGATCGTTCCCGAGATCATTTCAACAGCGCCGCCATCGCCTGTTCACGACTATGCGGATGCTGCACGTACCTTTACGGTTACGGTCGACCAGGCGGCGAATATCACCTGGCTCCTCAACGGAACGGTGGTGCAGTACATGGCGAGCGTGCCGGCATTCACCAGCTGCAGCTATACGAGCAGCAGCGCGATTACCGGGTACTGGAACCTTACAGCCATTGCGAGCAATGCCAACGGGAGCGTCAGCTACACGTGGTGGTGGACGGTCACGGAATATCATGCGGTGGTTTCCATTGATGATGCGCACGCGAACCAGGGTGAATCTACCGTTTCACTGATCACGATCACTAACGCGACAAATATCGGCTCGATCGATCTCGAGTTCACCTATAATCACTCGGTGGTCGTGGTTACCCGGGCATCAGCGGGCGGTTTCGACGAGACGGTCACCAATCTCGAGGGTAATGCGGCGGGTTTCGTTAAGATCGTGGCCTTTCAGGCCGAGAACCCCGGGTTAAACGGCACGGTCGTGCTCGTAGAACTCGAGCTCACTGCGGTGGGGGGCGCACACGCTTCTAGCCCGTTGACCCTCTCGGTGAAGAAGATGACCGATGCCACGCCCGCGTGCACTGATCTCCCCTGCACGGTAAGGAACGGTACGTTCTCCACCAACCGCCCACCGGTTGCCCATGCGGGCCCTGATCGTACCGTCTTGCTCAATGACACCGTTAATTTCAATGCATCCAGCTCCTACGATCCCGATGGTGAACTCATCGCTTTCTTCTGGGACTTCGGTGACGGGAGTAGCGCAACGGGCATGAACATGACACACCGGTACACCGAAAACGGGATCTTCGTCGTGAACCTGACGGTAACGGATAATGACGGCGCTACCGGCAGTGACACCTGTACCATAACGGTGAACACACCACCCGTTGCTGATGCCGGCCCCGATAGTGTATGCCTGGTGGGTGAGGTGGTATATTTGAACGGCTCGGGCTCCTACGATCCCGATGGTGTACTACTCACGTATCAGTGGAACTTCGGGGACGGAATGACCGCAACAGGATCCGTGGTGACGCATGGCTACGCGGATGCAGGAACGTATACCGTGTCCCTTACCGTGACTGACAATCTCGGGTCGATCGCAGTAGCTACCTGTACCGTAACCGTCTTCCTGAACGGGGACGTGAACGGGAATGGGCAGGTAGAGATCTCGGACGCCATGTACCTTGCCAAGCACCTTGCGGAGATCGCCGGGTTCGAGTCTGTCGAGGAGATCGTTTGTGACGTGAACGGGAATGGGCAGGTAGAGATCTCAGACGCGCTCTATCTCGCGAGACATCTGGCACTGATATCCGGCTTTGAGGAGCTCAGATGAGAGGCTCACGGTGAGGTGAAAAATGCCCGCCGTATCAGATTTGAGAACTGGCGGAGGACGCGTCAGTAAGAAAAAGCAGGCCTGGATTACCGCCGGTTACGCGGTTATGCTAGCACTTACCTTCAGTGTGCTAACGCTCGGGTCACCGGCGGTCGCGCTAACCGAAGTGAGCATCGGGAGCGCTCATGTCGAGCAAAACGCACCAGCGGCAGTGCCGATCACGATTCATAATGCCGCAGATCTGGGTTCCGTTGACCTCGAACTCGTCTTTAATCCCGCGATTGTTACCGTAACGACGATAACGGCAGGCGATTTTGACGTGACCGTGACCAATCTCGAGGAGACTGCGACAGGCTTCGTTAAGATCGTGGCCTTCCAGGCCAAGAACCCCGGGTTAAACGGTACAGTGGTGCTCGCACAGGTTACGCTGTACGCAAGGGCCGCGGTGGATTCCACCACCCCGCTGAACATCAGCGTGAACAGGATGACCGATGCGACTCCTTTCTGTCGAGATATTTCGTATTCTGTCACCAACGGCTCTTGCACCGTGATCTCCTCAGCTGCCACGCCCACGCCATCAGCAACGCCACCATCCGAAACCGGGGGCGGTGGCGTGCTTTTTTCTGTATCCCTTGATTCTGACGGTGACGGCTATTCTGACCATTACGAACGCCTCACCGGTTCGGACCCGAATGACCCCTGTGATCCCGATCCTACCTGTAGTGCCTGCCTGGCAAGCCGAAAAGAAATACCACCGGTGGTAGCGACACCGGGTGTATCTGTCCGCGCGATGCCTCTACCATCGTCCACGCCGTCAACGCCAGTACCTGCGATCGAACAACCCGCACCGCCCTCGGCGGTACCAGCACGGGAAGAGCACGTTTTGGACGTTCATAAGCCGCCGGGGACGCTAGTGCTCATCCTGCTGGCAGCCATACTACTCTCCGGACTCCTGCTGCTGGCCGTCTCGCGCGGCTGGTGGAAACTCCGGTGAGCAAACTCGGTCCACGCCACGGTCGTTAGTTAGATAGTGATTACCGTACTGCTGCAGTGGCCAGGCGATGTAATATTAAACCAATATGTTTTATTAACATTAAACAACAAATCTCGGTAATGTGACAACATACCGTCGTGATGGGGATGGTGAACGTGAAGGGTAAAACAACGCTCGGCATGGGTCTGCTTCTGCTCCTTGGTCTTACGCTGCTGGTACCGGGTGCAGGCGCGCTGTATTCTTTTGACGGCGTGCCGTATCACGACCGGCTCGATCTGGCGGCTCATGGCTCCCTGCAGGGTGGCATCTACGTGGGCGAGAGCCGCGGACTCGGGTTCCCACCGTACGAGCAGAACTTCGAGTTGCCCGCAGGGGTTCAGATTTCCTGGGCGCGGCTGTATGTCGGTGTCTGGGGCGGCACGGAGCGCGACGAGGGCTGGGTGCAGACGAGCTTTAACGGACATGATCTCGGGAAAACGCTCTTGAAAGGTATCAACGATGATAACCCGCATGTCTATTGCTCATCCCACGGCGTCTACTGGGTCTACTACGAGGTCACGGACAAGGCCATTCCTGGCCGCAATACCGGAATCTCAGAGACGAGCCGGGGTGAACGGGGCAGTAAACTGGAGGGTCGCGTCTATGGCATCATCCTGGTCGCCGCCTATGAGCACGAAGCCGCACCGGAAATCTCCTACTGGGTCTACGAGGGTAATCCGAGCCTGCACGGGATGGGCTGGTCGGGTGCCATCCCGTCGATTAACGATTTCGCAGACGTGGACTTCCGCAGCTCGATCGATCCCGCGAATGTCAATGCCGCACGTGTCTCGGTGGTCTATCTTGCCGGCAATCTCGGCGAACCTGACTACCTGGTCTTTAATGGCCAGGAGATCGGTGGTAATGACGTGGCCAATAGCGGAAATGACGAGACCTATGGGATCGATCTCAAGCACTTTGACGTGACTCCGTATACTCGAGCTGAAAATAGGCTCCGCTTCCTCAGAGGTAAAGATGTCAATGGTGACGGCATGATTGAGGTGGACGACGAGGGCAATCTGGAGGGTGAGTACTATGTACACCCCGTTCTTGCGGTTCTTGCCGTCGAGCACAAAACCGCGGAGCACACTACACCGGACTTTACCGTCACTCTCGACGTTGCTAGCCTGACCGAAGGCGCGAACACGCTTCATGCCGTGGTGAACAACGACGGGCGCCTGTACGAAGGCGACGTGCGATTGCGCGTCTCCGTTGACGATTCTGAGCTCTATGCTGGTGCAGTCCGCATGGATGCCAGTGGCGTCACGAAAGTAAGTGTTCCCTGGATTGCCGCGCGTGGAATACATACCCTTTCCGCACAGGTGAATCCGGATAACGCTATCGCGGAATCGAACAGGAACAACAATGTGTACCGTTCCAACGTTCGCATCGGTGGCAGCCCTGACGTGTCTGTCAGGATTCTGACGCCCGTCCGTGAGCAGAACAGCGCGGGAACGGCCACCGGGCTGCTCGCAGTGGGCGCCGGGTTATTGGGGGCGCTGCTCCTCGCGCTGCTCCTCTCGCGTCGAGGGGTTACGAGACAGCGTGCTATGCCCGTGGCGCTCTTGCTCGTCGTTGCCGTTCTCAGCGTCGCGGTAGTGACCTGCGGCTGCGTGGACAAGCAATCCGGAGGACAAGCGCCCGCTGGTAGTGGTATGCTCAAATATTCCGTTCCTGTTGAGCTCACCAATGAGGGCGAGCTGCCCGGAGCGAACTTCGAGCTCGCGCTCTACATCGACAATGAGAAGAGCGCGATCACCACGATAGAGCGATTAGAGGGCGGTACTTCTACCATCGTGGCGTTTTCCATCGTGGTTTCAGAAGGGACACATACCGTGAAGGTAGTTGCAGATGAGCGAAATGAGCTGCAGGAAACACGGAGGGAGAACAACGTCGATGAGCTCACCTTCTCGTTCTAGCGCTCCGCTGGTAGCACTCATACTCTTAATGGTCCTTGCCTTTCCGATCACGACAGTTTCAGGCTCCTACGCGGGCGATAAACCGCTGGGTACGGTTGCACATGATGCGTGCTATGGCGACGTTGTCTTCACGCTCGGTGATAGCACGTATAGCGGGTTGCTCGAATACAATGCTCCTTACACCGTCACGTTCGATACCTCAGCAGCCGCAGCCGGAAAAGCGGTAAAACTCGCGCGGCTGTACGTCTACTGGGTCTGGAGCCAGAAAGAGAACGTCGGCGTGTACCCCACCCTGGAGCTCCACGCTCATCACGACGTGCTGACCGAGGCCGTTACGTACACCGATACCAAAGGCTTTGTCGGTCGCTATGACTACTTCTCCGGCGTTACCGTCTACGAGTGCACGCAAACACTGGCGAGCACGTATCAGGATGGTGATACCATTGCGGTGACGGTGATGAATGCGGACCCCACGGGAAGCACGTTCAGTCTGCAGGGGATCGGACTGCTGGTGGTAGCCGAGTGCATAGAAAATGACCGGAGCTGCCCGTACATCGAGTACTGGATCAATGAAGGCTGCGATATGATCTATGCGGATTACGGGATCACGCCGGAGATGGCGACCTCAAAGAGCTATTTCCACGGCGATATAGCCGTTACTAACGTCAAAAAGGCCACGCTGATCACGGTCGTACCTTCAGGCGGCTATGTCTCCGGGGGTGAGGCGGCGCAAAATACGCTCTACTTCAACGAGGAGAGCGGGTGGTTAAAGGAGCTGCCGTTCCTCAAGCAGTTACTCAAATTGCTCTTCGGATTCGGTGGCGGCGTGTGGCAGGATGTGTATATTGCTGATAGCACCGTGCAGATAGGGGTTGATCAGCGTGAGGTTACCGAGTACCTTAAGGGCTCGAACAACTTCGTCGCGGTTCAGGATCGGGGCGATTACATGATGGTGACGAACGCGATTCTGGTGGTGGAACAGCGCGGTGCGCGCTGATAGAGGAGGGCATACTAGATTAGATGACCGTTGAGACACGCGCATTAACGAAGCAGTACGGCATGGGGGCGCAGAAGGTCGTTGCGCTTGACAGCGTGGACTTACACGTTAAAGAAGGCGATTTCATCTCGATCGTGGGCCCCTCAGGCTCCGGTAAGTCAACCTTGCTGCACGTCCTTGGCTGTCTCGATGCGCCCACCGACGGCGAGGTCTATCTGAAGGGCTCGCGCGTGGACTATCGTGATAAACGGGCGCTGGTACTCTTACGGCGGCATTTTATCGGGTTCATCTTCCAGACCTACAATCTGATCCCGGCACTGACCGCCGTCGAGAACGTCGAGTACCCACTGTATTTCACGAAGAGCACGCGGAGCAAGAGCGGGCGAAAAGCGCGTGCTCAGCAGCTCCTGGCGCTGGTGGGGTTGGAACATCGTACGCATCATCTCCCCTCTGAACTCTCGGGCGGTGAACTGCAGCGCGTGGCGATCGCGCGTGCGCTGGCAAACGATCCTGCACTCATTCTGGCGGACGAGCCCACGGGCAACCTCGACTCGAAGACCGGCCGGAGCATTCTGGAGCTACTCAAGCGGTTGAACACCGAAGAGCGCAAGACCATCATCATGGTAACCCATGACCTGGCCGCGGCGCAGCGAATGAGCACCGTGGTCGAGATACTGGACGGGAGGATCCAGAACCGGTCATGAGGGAATTGTTCTCACTGGCAAGCCGGCAGTTGCTACGGAAGAAACTGCGTGTGCTGCTTATCGTGCTCGGGATCGCCATAGGCGTCGCAGCCGTCATTGGGGTCACCGCGTTAGGAGAAGGGATTCGGGTACAGGCCGTTGAGCAGATCAAGGCCTCACACGATCTCACCACGATCGAGGTCGCGGCAGGCGTATCCGGAGAGCGTGTGACCCTGATCACCAATTCGAAGATCAATGCGATTGAATCGAGCCCCCATGTTGCGCTCGTGGCACCGTACGTCACGGATTCGTACGTCACGCAGAATAACACGTATCTCGCGGTCAAAGGTATCGCGGCTGAGTATCGCCAGATCCACGCGCAGCAGTTGCAGGTAGCACAGGGCGCGTGGTTTACTGAGGCTGAAGCTGGTGCCGCGGACACGCCAGTTCAGGTGGTGCTGGGCTATGATGTCGCCCGGCGTCTGGCACTGGTAGAAGATCTGGACGTGGGTGACGAGTTCGTGGTGAGGATCAGATTATACGGTGCTGAAGGTCGGCCGGAGGATAAACGAACGACCTTCAGGATCGCGGGTACACTGGCATCGACGGGCGACGCGCATGATAACGAGGTGTTCATGACCGTCACGAATGCGCTCGCCCTGGACGAAAAAGAGTCCTATGACGGGCTGGTAGTTAAAGTAGACGATCCCGCGTTTGCCGCTACGGTACGCGAGCTGATAAAAGATCTTGGCCTCTCGGCGTACTCGGCGCAGGATGTCATCGATGAGGTGAACCGGCTGATGGTAGCCGTAACGGTGGTGCTCGGCTTCTTCTCCGGTATCTCGCTGATCGTCGGCGCGCTTATGGTCATCAATACCATGATCATCTCGGTCTTCGAGCGCACGCGCGAGATCGGGCTCACGAAGGCGCTGGGCGCCTCGGACTTTGACGTCATGAAGCTCTTCCTCGCGGAATGCGTGATCATCGGTCTCATCGGCGGCGTTTGCGGCGATCTGCTCGGTATAGGCTTCTCGAAGCTCATCGACCTCGTCGGCAAGCCCTTTCTAATCAGTGCGCTCGGCGGAAGCATCGGTGCGAATCTGGAAGCAGGGAGCATCACCATCGTGACACCCACCATACTGGTAGCGGGATTCGCCATCGCGCTCGTGCTTTCGGTTCTTTCAGGACTGTATCCCGCGCTGCGTGCGGCGCGACTGAGCCCGCTGGACGCGCTACGGCAACTCTGAGGATACTGTTCGGTTAGATAAGCTCCACGCACCCCAGGTATGCTCGCGCACTGCCTTCCGGGCTCAGCGGCTTCAACTCACAACAAACCCTATTTTTGTGTGCTTTAATAATACCTATAGCTTCTTAAATAGAAATAAGTTTTAACAAAATATAAAATGGTGTTACTTTACGCGGGCGGGATCTGGGACGCGGCGAGGGCTCCACATACCACTGCAGACCGCGAAACGTACAGAGAAGCGGGCGCAGGGCACCTGTCTGCCCGGACAGCACCGCGGGGAGAAGAAGCGGAAGAAAAGTACCGCGCCGCGGAAGGCCGCACCATGAATATCAGTCGCAGAGCGGCGAACTGCAGGATGAAACGGGCTTCTAGCCGGAATGACCTCCTCTGGTGCGTTGACCGCGGCGGCGCGAGCGCACGCACGCATCCAGCCCAGACCTCTTTCCTCCCGGGGCCTCCTCCCTTTTTGGCGCACCGGCACCACAGCTCATAAATCCTCCCCTCAGGCCATAACAACTCGCGGAGCAGTACAGGGGTGACCACCGGGACCTGGGTCCCCCTGCACTGCTGGTGCCGGTGACGCTTTTTTTTTCGTGATAGTGGAGGCAGCGACGGATCGCCGCTATTCCGCGCCGCTGCGCGCAGTCTTCACATCACATCAGCTATCCCTATGCAGTAATATTACCTATTTTTATGACCACAGGAGACCACAGTTCAATCTGGACGTGGCTGGAGCCACGAGACGAGTGCAAGCAAGTGCAAGCAATTAGGCGGCGGAGTACATCGAAGATCGAAGATGATCCATGATCACGGTGCGCGCCCTGCGCTGCGCTCGACCCACACACAAAAGTATTTTTTTGTATGCAATAGTAATACCAATAGTATTTATATGGGGTAATAGTATTACAAATCAACATCTCTGTGTGTTTCCGCGGCGTGCCGCGGCGCCGCGGAAGGTGGAGCACGTGGGACCGGATAGTGGTAAAATGGGGGTACAAAAAGTGTGGAAGTGTCGAACAATCGTGCCTGCACCTGCGGCTTGCGCTGCAGTACTTCTCCTGGTAGCCTTCTCGGTAATCGCCGTGGCTGATCCCTACGTCGGCGGCGTGCCGCTGACCACCGTCAGGGAAGGCGTCGTGAGCGGTGACCTGTGGTTCGACCATGCCCATCCGATGGTGAAGGATTGGACACACGAGTATACCCTTCCTGCGTACTCGGACATCGAGTGGGCGCGGTTGTATGTGCTGATCTACTGTGGCAGTATGACGGAAAACTACTCGGGAAGGGCGAACATCACCTTCAACAGCGTTCAGCTCGGCGGCACCCCGGATAATCTCAGCAGTGCGGTGTTCAATGTCAGTTACTCCTTTCCCGGCGTGGGAGGTACGGGGCCGGTCTGGGTAAACGACCACTGCGTCCGCGTCACGAGCGATTACCTCATGTGGTATGATGTCACGGGCCTGGTACAGCCAACGAGCAATATCCACGTGTATACCTGGCCGACGCATCCCAATTTTGATGGCCGGGTAAAGGGCGCCACGCTCGTCGTGGCCTACAATGATGGTGATTCCGATACCGTCCATTACTGGGTGAATCAGGGCCACGACACGGATAGCTATTTGTGTGATGATAATCTGGGGGTAGATTACGTCGGCGTTACGAATTTCGCCGCGGCCCTGTCTTCAGGCTCAGTAGTCCAGAGCGCGAACCTGACGGTGGTGCATTACGCCAGCACTGACGGCACGTACACCTTCAATGGCGTGACCATTCCCACCGATCCATCCGAAACGACTACACCACCGGGCGAGAACTGGCAGGGCGGGTTTTCTGGCTACAATAGCTGGATGGTCGCCAGTCTCTTCACGTCAAACGGGAACAATAGTCTGACCTACAACCGCACCGGTGATTACACCTATTACAAGATAACCCAGGCATTTCTGACGGCGAACTACGAGGAATACGAGGAGTCAAATGCGCAGACCTGGTATCTTTGGGATGATCCGTATTGCGGAACTCCAGCTAATGATACTTATGCTCACAAACTTGACGCTAACATGAGTAGAGCTGGATATGGAGAAAGTAATCAATCCACAGTCCTTACTGATCATGAGGTCGCATGGTGGTATCCGGAGGGACCTGCACTGGTGGATGTGTACTTCGGTGATAAAGATTGGGTGGCTGAACTTTATTATGAAGTCTCGCCTCACGGAAGCGGAACGATATACGTTGAAATCTTCAGTATAAATGTTACCAATGGGACTATTGACTACAGGTTTGCATACAATAGTACTACGGTGACAGGAACCACAAATGGGTACTTGAACTTTACCGTTCCTGATGATGCCACGACGACCCAAACAGTTCTCTCTGGGCATATGTTTGCAGTGCGATTGCGGTATGTTGGCACGGGTGACTTCACCATTTGGTATAATGGCCCAGGTGGTGAAGGTGGTACGCCGTCTCGTATCATGTCGCCGATACTCGATCCCGGCTATCCGGTGCCCGAGCTGGCATCAGGGCTGCTCCTCGCCCTCGGACTGCTCCTGCTTCTCGGGCTCTGCGGGCTGCGGAAGAATCGGCGGGAGTGACTGCATGCGCGGACGGACAGCAGAGGAGAAGGTGAAGCGGGCGATAGGGTGGTACGGTTCGAGCAGCAAGGATGCTCCGCGGAGCGGGGCAACAGATACGCGTGTTGCCTCGATCTCGGTTCATGGTGTAACCCCATGGCGGGGCTGAGAGAAACAGGAGATGAACGGTATAAACAAAAATTAGGAGGTGAAAACAAAAAGAAATGAAAGCAAAACTAACAGGTGTTTTAGTATCATTGGTTCTCTTCGCTACCGTGGTGGCTCTGGTGGGAGCTGCTCAGGCGGGCCCCGATCTCGTGGTCAACAGTATTATCCCGAACTGCGGTGGCTATCTCTTCGCCAACGAGAGCAATGTGATCCAGGCGGTCATTGCGAACACCGGCGATGCAACAGCAGGCGCATCGCACGCCAGCTTCGTGCTCAGCGACGGGTACTCCGAGAAGGTGGATGTGCCCGAACTGGCGGCCTCAGCTACGACTACTCTCTCGATCACCGACCCCACGATTCGACCTGCAGGCACTGCAGTCGGGATAACGGTGACCGCCGATTGCGATGACGAAGTGACCGAGGACAACGAGACGAACAATGACTTCTCAGTAGTCAAGACCGTGATGAACAACGGCTATAAAGGCAAGCGGTACACCGGCGGCAGTGACATCGCCACCTGGCAGACCTTCGCGCTCCAGGGCAACCTGCTCTATTCGACCGGCAATAGCCAGTATCTGAGCGGATCCTCTACGGCCTGGAACTCCTATACGGTCGACTGGAATGAGAGCGACCTGCCCGTTCCAGCCGCGGCATCGATCAGAGCAGCGAGATTGTACGTGATCTTTACCTGGGATAAGGTGC
>DSCO01000065.1 GCA_011049045.1 Methanomicrobia archaeon
AAAAACGTTGTATTTAAATAAGCTTCTTTTCCACTCCAGTTTTGTGGGAAAAGAGAGGGGGGGCATTTTATGGGTATCGAAAAGCTCCAGAAAGCTTATAGGAAGGGGGAACTAAACAAATACTAGAATAGTTTTCAGACAGATGTTCCTCGACCTTGGACTACCTCCAGAGCGGCTCGCGGAATTTGAATTTGAATATTCACCTACTGTGTGGTGATTTGATCGATTACCATCGCAATAAAACTGGATACGTACCTAAAATTTATCGGAGGGATCCCCTATCGGCGGGGGTAAGAATGCCGGTACGCTCCACCAGCACAGCAATACGCTGGATCTGAGTTACCTCCTTACGAGGCGGGATTATAGGCGATGGCCCAGCGAGGCGATCGGGTCTTACTGTCCAATTGTTCCTGGTAGTCCAGCCGATTGACCTTGGCCACGATGCCATCGATCTCATGTTCCAGGTCTTCCCGCTGGTCCTCCATGGTTTGGTGGTAGGTAATGACCTCCTCCACGTTCTCGCAGCGCTGAATGTGCCCATTGACCTTCAGCCCCCATGAGCGCAGTAGATTCAGGGCCTCCCAGTGCTTCTCTACGGTCAGCCCCGCCATCTCCAGGTGCATGATTTGGTAGAAAAAGATATCCAGAGGTCGCTTTGCTGTCTCCCGGTGGCCATGGGCTCCTGGCCACGCTCAGTCCGTTCCTGTCCAGTGCTCAAAGTCCTTGAGGTGCATGATGACCTCTCCCCGAACCGCCAGCACCGCAGGAATGCCCTGCTCATTCCGGCGCAATTTAAGGGGAACGGCCCGGATGGTTTTGATATTTTCGGTAACATCCTCTCCTCGCTTTCCGTCACCGCGGGTAGCGCCCCGGGTGTACGTGCCATCCTCATAGATAAGCTCCACGCTCAACCCGTCCCGTTTGGGCTCCACGATATACGATACCTCCTCCACGCCCAGTTCCTGCTTCACCCGGCGGTCAAAAGCTTTGAGTCCTTTCTTATCCGCGGTTTCCAGGCTGAGCAGGGGAGCCACGTGCTCCACCGTCTCGAACTCCTCTGCCGGCGGAGCGCCCACCCGCTGGGTAGGGGAATCAGGTGACTGGTACTGCGGAAACTGCTCCTCCAGCTCCTTCAGCTCTTCCAAAAGCTGGTCATACTCAGCATCTGAGATCTCCGGCTCGTTCTTTCTGAATGAGCGAATTACGCTCTTTGACGAATGAAAATTGCGTGCTTCCTAGCGACCATGAGCTTAGACACTAACGTATTCCCAACCGATAATCGCGCAGCCACGTAAGCATCTTCGATGCAAACTCCGGCGGTGTTAAGCTCGCATACGGGTGGTTCTCTCTTATTAATAGTTGCCTGTAGTGTTGTTGAAACTCAGATATTAGCCAATTCTTAACTAAGGAGGTATTTATACCAAACCAAAGTATCGAACCCAGTAATATCTCCACCCACTGCAGTGAAGTCGATGCTAACAACTTATGCTCAATCGGTACAGACTGGCCGCGCTGTTCATGTAAAAGACGGTCAACACGCATGAACTCATATATCCTATGTGCATACTCCGTAATTTCGCTATTCGTTGGATTGCCAAATCTAAATTCAGGGTGCGTTATATTAAATTGAACAAGCCCGTTATCTATAATTTCTTTAGTGTGTTTCTTCATAAGTCCCCATTTGCGTTCGTCCATATTCAACACATCCTACAAACATCGAAGCCATAACCACTGCAAATGCTACCCGGACTCACAACCTTATCAATCCAATAAAAACGTTGTAAATATATAAGCTTTTCGCTAGCGGCTTCAGCGGGCTCAGGTAGTACCAGCGATGAAATTGTCGCAAACGGGTTCAAAACGTATCATGAAGCCTGAAGATCAGCATTTTTACGGTTCAAGCACCGTACCTTTTTAACCACGCTCCGCAATTTGTTCCTCAATGTACCAAACGCTCGTGCAGACGGTCATCCCGGTCTTCTCGATCATCGTACTGGGGTATGTGATCGGCAGGATCCGTAAAATCGAGGTGCAGACGTTCGTTGACCTGATCGTGTACGTTGCAGCACCGTGCTTGATCTTCGCTTCGGTCTCCCGCAGTGATATCAACCTCACCGATTTCACCACCCTGGCAGGCGCGGCACTGGCGGTTATTCTCATCATGATGGCGGCCTCGTTCCTCATCCTGAGGCTGCTGGGAACCGCGAAAAAGGGTTTGTATCTGCCGCTCGTCTTCGGCAACACCAGCTATCTGGGCTATCCCGTCGCGCTCTTCGCTTTCGGCATGGACGGGCTCTCACGCGCGGTCGTCTACGACATGATGAACTCGCTCGTGATCTTCAGCCTCGGTATCTATGTGGTCAGTCACCGTAACGAGCTGCTCGAAGCCTTCAAACTCCCGCTGCTCTACGCCGTCCTCATCGGCTTAACCGTTAACCTGCTCCACCTACCCGTGCCCGACGTGCTCTTCAGGCCGGTAGAGATGATCGGCATGATCACCATTCCGCTCGCGTTGCTCGTGCTCGGCTACAAGCTCACGGAGATCAGGATCAGTGCGGCGAAGCTAGCGGTTTCAGCATCCCTGTTCAGGATCTGCGGCGGCTTCGCGGTTGCACTTGCGGTCAGTACGCTGCTGTCCCTCGAGGGCATGGTCAGGGACATACTGCTCCTTCAGGCCGCCATGCCCTCAGCCGTCATGGGAATGATCCTGGCCGCGAAATACGATCGTGACGCCGCTCTGGTTGCTTCGGTCGTACTGATCACCACGGTTATGAGCGTGGTCTCGATACCGCTCATCCTGACGTTTTTATGATCGGGTATACGCCCAGGAGTGCCCAAGTACACCTGGAGCCCACCAAACCATTCCTTACACGTTCTTTTCCTGCTCTGCTCTAATCCAGATTGCTGTTGCAACCGTGTTTATACTGCCTCATAACGCTCGTAGGCCAGGTATTTAAGTAGGGCTGGGTCATTATATCCTACGGTAGAAGCCGTGCGGGGCAGTAGGGTAGCCAGGTCTATCCTCGTGGCTTTGGGAGCCATGGACCCCAGTTCAAATCTGGGCTGCCCCATTACATTCAATCCACTCGAACGCTCGTTGCGCAAAACGGTTAGTAAAGCAAGTACAGGTGATGCGATTAACCGGCAGAAGGATGAACGCGCTCTGGCTCTATTACGCGAACGCGTGTGCAGCGGCGGTTCCCGCGGTAACGAGCGGATTAGAGGACGTTTTGGGACTGGAAGCGCACGAAATAGAGCTGTTTAACCCGGCAGAGTTCAAAAACGCGTACCATACACGACGAACCCAGTACAATGCCTCGAAGCTCCTCTCCGCGCTTATCCAGCACATGGCGCGTGTACCGTCGGCCAGGAATGCTGTCGCACTCTGGATGGTGCGTGACGATATGTACGTAACGGGCATGAATTTCGTCTTCGGGCTTGCACATACCGGCAAAGCAGCCGTGCTCTCCATTCACCGACTGTACTCTGAAGAGCTGATTGTTAAGGAGGCGATACACGAGCTGGGGCATGTCCTGGGGCTGCAGCACTGCACCAACGAGTGCGTAATGCGCTACTCGAATTCCCTGGCTGAGGCCGAGGCAAAGCCCGCGCGGCTCTGTGAGCGGTGTCGAGCCCGCATAAGCTATTTATAAGTAGGGCGTCGATCTACTCTCAGTATACCGAGCAATCCCCCCCGCACAGCAGCCATGAAGAATAAATCACTGGCGGATGTTACCGAAACCCAAACCCTGGTGAGAATCTTAGCGGTATGTGTCGTGCTGCTCGTGGTGGTCATCGCTCTCTTTGCCTACATGCTCTGGTGGAGCGGCCCTCAGAACAACGAGCACGTACAGAGAAACGGTCTCGAGATCGTTGACATCAAGATCACGGAGCCCACGCCATCACTGCTCAACGACAAATTCGCGGCCATTGATCTCGGCGAATCAGTGACCCTCACGATCACGGTTAAGAACACCGGCGAGAATATCACCTCCGGTGCGGACTATTCTGTCGGTATTGACGTGATCACCACGGATGGCGGCAAATACTGGAGCGTGCCGCCCCCGCAGTATGTCGGGATCGATCTGGGTCCCGGAGGAACCTCACGGCACACCTTCACCGCGACGAATAAACGCGAATTACCCTTCCGCGGGTCGTTCGAGCTACAGGGATGTGTACGGTTGCTCAGCACCGGCGAAGAGCTCTCACGAAGCAAGGCCGTGACCGTGGAAGTGCGGTATCCCGACTAAAGGAGGAAATGAAGCGGTAAGATCACCCGGTCTTCGCCTTTCTTCGCGCACGATATTCAAAGCAAAGCACGACCACGAGGACGAAGAGGCAGCCGAGGAAGAACCAGAGCCCGGGATGCATGAAGAGATCGAACCCTGCGCCTGCTTCCAGTGCCTTCTCCGGTAAGGGTGCGGGTGCATACGCCGGTGCCTCAGCACCGCCACCATACCCCTCCGGAACGGATCGTACAGCTACATCATCAACCGGACCCACACCCAGTCGCATCATCAATCCCTCGATCGCCAGCGAGCCGAAGACCGCAACCGCGATGATGGTCAGATAGCGCTTCAAGGCCGCGATTACGTCGCTTCTATCCGCCGTACCGGGTGCGATGACCACGTATTTCCGCTGTGGTGCGTACAGCTTCACCGGTTTCATCTTCCTGCTGTAGCGTGTCCGCGCGACCTTGACCAGTCCCGCCTCCGCCAGCTTCTCCAGGTTGTACTGTACCGTTGTCAGCGGAATTCCCAGCTTCTCCGCGATTTCCGTCGTTGACCGCGGCGCATCTGAGATGGTTTCCAGAATAGCACGAGCGGTATCGTTCGAAATGACCTGTGAGATGAGTTTCGAATTCTTGTCATTCAAGGGCAATATGAGCAGCTTCTCCTCAGCGAGTTCTGCAGTATCCTCCGTTCCGTTCTCGTGGTTACCAGAGTCTCGTATCATCGCTTCTTACTTTCTTGCTTTCATTTACCTCTTTTTAAAGCCTTTCATAGCTGCGATTTCGCCCGTAGCTTACCATAACCTTTTAAATCGGCGAACCGAACCGTCTTGTAGGCAGGTACTCGAGATGCGAAAAAATGTCGCGATCGTCGCGGTCATCGTGCTCTGTATACTCTCAGCGTCAATCGGCTATATGCTCAGTCCCGCATTTGATCCCGAAAAACAGGCGGATCATTACTCACGAGCGCCCGAGGGGGGGTTATACGATTCCCTACCGGTACCCGCGCCAGCCGGAAAAGGCGCAGCCGAAACCTCCTCGAGCGCCCTTACGCCGACTGCGGAGCAGAAGCTCATCCAGCGTGCCTCGCTGAGCATCGAAGTAGCGAACTATCAGACGGGCTCTGACGCACTCAGCCAGATCGTCGAACGAGCGGGCGGCTTCATTTCTGACTCATACTCGTACGTTACTCGCACGGATCGCAAGCGAGGTGATATAACGATCCGGGTGCCCAGCGATCAGTTTCTTATGGTACTTGCAGACCTGGAGAAACTCGGTACGGTAACCTCGCAGCACATCTCGGGTGAGGACGTCACGGAAGAGTATATCGATCTGCAGGCGCGGCTGAACAATTCGAAGCGTCAGGAGCAGCGGCTACTGGAGATCCTGGAGCGGGCCGAGACCGTGGAGGAGATCCTGGAGGTCGAGCGCGAGCTGGAGCGTGTCCGGAGCGGGATCGAGCAGATGACCGGCCGGATCACCTATTTGGAGAACCGGATCGAGCTTGCCACCATTACGGTATCCTTATATGAGCCGGAGCCGATAACGCAGAGCTGGGGCATACGGGACGCGCTTCGTGCGGCCTTTGGCGGGTTTGTTGCGGTGATACGGGGTCTGATAATCGCTGTAGGGTACGCATTACCGATTCTCATCCTGCTCGGGCTGGGCTGGATCATCAGATCGTGCATAGTACGAAGAAGGCGTGGCCGCACCGTGTAACCTGAGAAGATCAGGGGGAATAACGATCGCCACTACGTTGTTCGCGCGATCGCCCTTAACGGTACAACGTGCAGTTTCCCATCCTTTTCATACACGTCAGCGTCCACCTTAAACACCACCCGGATATTCTCCGGTGTGATGACCGTGGCCGGGTTGCCGACCGACAGGATTCCACCGCCATTCATGAGCACGATCTTGTCGGCGAACCGCGCGGCCAGGTTGAGATCGTGGATCGCCATCATCGCGGAGATCTCATTCTTGCGCACGATGCTCTTGACGGTGTGCATCACCTCGAGCTGGTGTCGAATGTCAAGATTAGAGGTTGGCTCGTCGAGTAAGAGCACCTCAGGCTCCTGCACGAGCGCGCGGGCAATAAAGACCTGCTGCATCTGGCCACCGCTCAACTCACTGATATCGCGCATGGCAAGATCCTCGATGTGGAGCATTTCCAGTGTGTGCAGAACCTTCTCCGTGTCCTGCTCGCTCGTACGCCAGCTGATGTGCGGTCGCCTGCCCATGAGCACCGCATCAAAGACGGTGATCGAGAAGGCTTGCGCGAGACTCTGCGGTATGTACCCGATCCTTCGGGCGAGCTCAAGCCGGCTCATATGGCTTATTTCCTCGCCGTCGAGCAGGATGGTGCCGTGCTGGGGATGAAGTATCCGATCGATGCATTTCAGGAGCGTGGATTTGCCCGCGCCGTTGGGGCCAAGGACGGCCACGATCTCCTTTGTGCCCACTTCCAGGCTCACACCCGCGAGTACGGGAGCACTTGCATAGCCGAACGCAAGGTCTTTTATTTTCAGGGTTACCATCTCTCCACCACCCTACCAATACTCCTTCTTTCTGCGCAAGATTAAGTAAAGGAAGAGCGGAACGCCGAGAAATGACGTGAGCAGTCCCACCGGCAGGATCGTCGGTGCTACAATTCTGCGCGCGACCGTATCAGCCGTGAGTAATATAACGGCACCACAGAGCCCGGAAGCAGGGATCAGATAGCGGTTATCGCCACCGATCACCATCCGGCACATATGCGGTGCCACCAACCCGATAAATCCGATAGTACCGGTGAAGCAAATCACCCCGGCAGTCATGACCGACGCGAGAATAAAGCACAGCACCCTCGTCTGATCCACATTGACGCCCAGGCTCTTCGCGCTCTCGTCGCCCGCACTCAGTGTATTCAAATCCCAGGATTTGAGCATGAGCAGTGGTATGCAGATGGCAAGGGTGATGACGACAAAGATCAACTTATCCCACGTGGCCCGGCCGAGACTCCCGAACATCCAGAAAACCACCTCGGCCACGGCCGCCTCCTCGCCAAAGTACTGGAGGAGCCCGGTCATCGCGGAGAAGAGGTACATCAACGCGATACCGGCGAGGATCATCGTCTCCGGTGTCGCGCTCCGGTAGCGTGAGAGGCCATAGATGATGAACGCGGAGAGAACAGCGAATACGAAAGCATTCGCGATGATCAAATACTGTCCAGCGGCAAAGCCTCTGCCCAGAATGATCGCGAGCGCCGCGCCGAAGCCGGCTGCGGATGCGATCCCCAGGGTGTAGGGGCTGGCTAACGGGTTACGGACCACGCTCTGCATCGTAGTTCCAGCGATAGCGAGTCCAATGCCCGCCAGAATGCCCATCACGATCGCCGGCAGCCGCAGGTTCCAGACCACGAGCTCTTTGGTCGTCTCCGGCTTACGGAAGAGCCCGTGCCAGATGATCGTATACACCTCAACGACCGAGATATGATAGGAGCCGAGCGTGGCCGCAACGCCCGCGATCAAGACGATCACGACGATCAAGGCCACCATGAAGATGAGCTTCCGAGCAGTAAAACGCTTGTACTGCGCTCGTATCTCATCGCCCGTCGTTCCCTTCTCCGCTCCAGACTGATTCCGGGTCATCTTATAGGTCCCCCGCGTTACCGGTTCTCGGCCGCGGCGTATGTGGCGTGCAGAGCCAGGGCTCTCGCAGGACTGCGGGACACCGCTTGTTCATACTGCACGAGCCACAGTTCCGATCACTTCGTATGCACCCTGCGCTGCGGGCATACTGCCGTGCGAGTTCCGCCCCCCGGGAACCAGCAAATGCCTGCTCCTGCGGGTACGCACCACCCCATTTGACGTTTTCCAGATGGTGCTCACAGCGCTTCCCGATCGCGTCCAGCTCGCTCGCAGACGGCCCGGGATGGTAATAGAGCATGAAACTCGGCCGGAAACCGATCAGGTGATAGGGTACGGACGGATCAATCGCGGCGATAAATTGCGCGATCTCTTCGATCTCAGTATCATTTATCCGCGGCACCACAACGGTTTTAAGCGCTCGTAGTTTGTCACGGTGTTTTATCAGGAAAGCAGCGTTCCGTAAAACGGGCTCAACCGGCGCACCACTCAACGCCAGATGCGTATCGTTGCGATAGGCATTGATCTCCAGCGTTATATACGAGCAGAGGTCAACGATCCGCTTCATGCTCGCTTCAGTGGCAAAGCCGTTAGTGGTTAAGCCTACCTGGAGGTGGGGCATCCGCTTCTTCGCCGCCCTTACTACCGCCTCGATGTACGGCAGGTGGATGGTCGGCTCGCCGCCGGTAAAGCCGAGCTTCTCGATGCCTGCGCCCTGTAATTTCTCGATCGCTTCGCGCGCAAGCTCTTCAGGATCTATGTATCCGCGGTAGAACCAGTTGGTGTCGGGATACTGCGAGAGTCGATATGCGTTACAGTAGAGGCAGCGGAAATTGCAGCCCAGCAACGTAACCGAGTAGCTCTCGAGCGATTCCGCCAGACAGGTGTACGCCACCTCGGGAACGTTGACCTTACAGACCCCCACCGCTTCGATCCTGTTCACCCCACAATCCCATGCGCACAATCTGCACTCTCTGAAGTCTTGCATGATCCTCATATCTGTTCATTCATTGATACGGGGCGATACGGTGCTCCTGTGCCATGCTACGCCCTTCTCACGCCCCCACCTACGTCCTCAAAGTGGTCACGCCGGAGTACGCGAGCACCTTCCCTTCGCCCCCCGGATACTCAACGCGCAAGAACTCCTCGAGGAACTCCTGCGAGACGTGCCCGGGCTCGATCGGGAGCTCAGGATGGAAGAGCTTGGCAAGCAGCACGAACCCATAGGTGTGCTCAAAACCGTTCGTGACAGACCACGGTACAGCGTAGATCTGGTTGTTCACGGTAGCATTCAGGGTTCCCCAGGATTTCCCAGCCATGAGCTGCTGCAGGAGATTTGCCGGCTCGGTTGCGGTATTCCACCAGCCGAAGACGTTGCCACAGATCATGATGACCGTATCCGGATTCTTGGCCAACACCCATTCAGCGTTAACTTTGGGATAGCCCGTCGTGGCGTATTCGGTGATCGGCCGCGCTCCAGCCTTCTCAGCGAGCAGGTAGAGCGTTGAGCCTGGCCCGTAGCTACTGATATCTGAGGTCTTACCGATCGCGCCGGAGGTATAGGTCAGAAAGACCTCTGGCTTTTCACGGCCCGTAACGAACTCCTCCACCTGTGCCAGGTAACCGTTATGCCAGGCGATATAGCGCGCTGCTGCGTGCTCCTTCTCCAGGAGGAAAGCAAGTTCCTCCAGCTCCTCGAAGATCTGGTCATACTCCGCAGTGACATAGAGATAGAAGCCGACCACGGTAATATCAAATCCCTTGAGCTTATCTTCTGCTACATTCACATTGATCGTGCCCGCCGGCGAAACGATCAACAGGTCGGGATGCAGTGCCACTATGGTCTCCCAATCAACTTCCTTCCACGTTCCCACCACGGGTTGCTGCGAGGTGGCGGGGAAATAAAACGAAAAGTCCTTGACCGTCTCGCTTATGCCGACGACCCTATGCTCGGCGCCGAGGATCTGTATCGCGCGCGCACCATCTGAACTGAGAACAACGATCTTCTTCACCGGTCGATAAATCGTTACGGTCCGGCCCGCGGTATCCACAATGCTTCGTGGCGCGCCATTCCAGTAGACGTAAACGTGAGCGGCATCCCGTAAATCTTCCAGGGAGAGATCGCCCGTACCGTGGAGATAACGGAAGATGTTCGCTACCAGTTCACGCTCGTCCAGATTTCCATTGCCATCGTCGTCGCCGGGTATCCCGGCGGCTGCAGCAGGCATGAACGATAGCGAAGCCATGCAGAGTAGCAGGATCAAGAGGGCGAGCCCTGCTGTTACGGCTCTCATTCCCGGCGGCCTCCGGTGCTCCTCAGGACTATAAGCACAAGCAGTACGGTGACCAGTGAAACGATGAGAGAGAGCACTCCGAACCCGGGAACCGCAGGCTCCGAGTCAGCACGGGGCGTTTCTGTGGACGTGCCGGGTTGTGCAGAAGTAGACGGCATCTCGCCCCCACCCACAACAACGGTCGTTGCTGCGATACTGCCCTCGCCCGCGCCAAGCAGATCGATCCATGTGCCCGTGAATGTTCCGGTACCCGACGCAGGAGCCTTTATCCGGTAGCTCACGACCGTCTCGTCCATAACGACGAAGGCAAGCTCATGCCCGGAGACCTCATGGTTTTTGCACGTCGTGCTCACGAAGTCGAACCCATCCGGGATCGTCTCACGTATACCAACAACCAGCGGGGGTTCCGCGTCCATCGTGAGTGTCACCTCGAACTCAGCACCGGGCACGGGGTCACTCAGCACGGACCTGGTCACGCCGCCTACGTCCGCGCCCTGCACCGCGCTCATCATGCCCGCACAGAACACGGAACTCACCAGTATGAGCAAGAAAAGCATTATTAACACGTTTTTGCCGTTTCCCGTGCTACGTACTCTTCTCATTCCGCCCCTCCCGGCTCATCACCACACGCGCGATCACAACACATGATCATGATATCTTTTATTCCTGCTGTTATATATCTCTCTGTATAGTTAACAAGAGAGAGAATATTTCACGAGTATTTTAATATCAAGAACCACCTCAGTATCTACAGACGCGAAGCTGATCTGAGGCGAGAGAGCGAGAGACCACACGGAGATCAACCGACCATGGGAGGGGCGATGAAGAAGGCGGTACAGCGCAAAGGAGTAACGGTACGACTCTGCGTCGTTGCCGTGCTGATGGCCGTGACGCTCGGAGCTGTAGTACCGCTCCTCTCGGCGACCACCATCACGGACACCCAGACGATCTCGAGCCAGGGGGAGCTCTTTGACGTTAACTTCGGCGCCGTCACGATCTGGCTGGACGGTGAGACGTCCAAGATATTGCAGGGGCAGGCCATTCAATTTTACAATCGCAGCGGCGGACCGGTGGCGACGGTAACGTTAACGGGTATTTCAGGCGACGCGGAAGATCACGAGCAGTTCTCTGATAGTAGTGGCAAGCTCGACACCGGGCTCAAACCACTAAAGGTGGGTACCTATCGCGCGAACTGTACAGAAGGGTGCGATAACACCACGATCACGGTCGAAGAGCCGTACCTGAGGTTGAAGCTCAAGCGGAACGGTAAAACGATCACGAGCATACCGGAAGGTTCAGGCTTTAATATCGAGCTGAACACCAATCTGGACCTGTATGATGGTGTCACTCTTGTGGTGAAAGACCCCGGTGGGAACACACGCAAGGCAAATGCTGATGGGACGGTCTTTGACACTGTTAACGTTGATCATCTTACTGACCTGGAAATCACCACTGCGGGCTGGGAGCTGGGCACGTACACCTTCCAGGTTCTTACGGAGGAGTACGCGCGAGGGCTCGATGCGGAGAGCAGCAGGGAGAAATTGGAGATCGTGAGCGGCGAGTTGAAGATAGAAGCGCAGAAGACCGAGATCGTCGAGTTGGAGAACATACGACTTACGGTTACCGGGCTTCCGGATCTCGAGATCGCGCTCGTCGTGGCACGGAACGGTGAGCGTGCGATATTCCCCGCGAGCAGGAATGACAACCCCCCCAGCGAAACCTACGGCGGGTTCACGGATACCATCGGCGCGGAAGGCGAGATGGTTTATCTCGTTCATTTTGATCGAATCGGCTCGTACACGGTTAAGGTGCAGGACCGGAACAGCAATGCTGAGGATTACGTCGACATCGCGGTTATAAAGAAGAAAGTGACGTTCACCATTCCGGAGACCTGTGCGATCGGGTCGGATCTCATTATCAGCGGCACGGCGAATACTGGCAAGACGGTGGACATTGCCATTGAGGATGTCGTTGTGAGGGCAGGCGTGGCGATAGACAGCGCCGGTAAGTTCGAGGTGAAGCTGCGCACGCCTGAAACCTACGGGACCGGGACTGAAGATGCGATCAAGATCCGTGGCTTCATCAACGGTGGTTTTTCCGATGGTGAAGATATCTCGGAGTTCAACGATGACGGCTCGACCCTGGTTCTCATGGTCTTAGGTGGCCTCACGGCAGAGTCCTCGGTTGCCCTGGTGCCGCCCGGGGATTCGTTTACGCTCAGCGGCACCGCACTGGGCACGAAGGTGGTGGATATCCTGGTCGTCGCGCCGAAAGGCGGGAGTGGGCGCGGGATGAACCCGACGAATTCAGAGGAGAACGGCTTGCCGAGCGGGATCATTTATGAGACCGCGTCGGTCAGCAGCGCCACGTCTCTGTGGTCCGTTGAGCTGAGGGTAGATAAAAATGCAGACTCCGGGCAGTACCTCGCGTTCGTGCTCACACCGGGACGGAACCAGGTTTATGACGGCGTTCGGAACGCGTCAGTGCTGGACGGTGTAGCGGAAAAGTATTTCAGTGGTGATCTGAGCCTGCTGGGGGCGAAGACGCAGGAGCAGATAAAGGCGATTCTGACAGAAGCGACGACTGGTGCTCCGGGCAGCGACGATCTCATGAAGACGGTGAAAGTCACTGTTGGGCTGGCTGAGGTGATGCTCTATCCGCTTGATGATGTTGTGCTTGGCGAGAACCTCACGGTACACGGTGCCTCGAACAGAGAGGGGCAGACCATCATCGTCAGGGTGCTGGGCCCGCTTACGCTCGGCCCGCAGTTCGTCACGGTCAATAATGGCGTGTTCACGGCCACGTTCAGTACGCTGAAAGCACTGACCGGGGAGTACACGGTGGAAGCTAACGATGGTGAGGGACATACCGATACGAAGGCAGTAAAGATCGTTACGCCGACCCGTTCGCGGGAAGAGCCGTCCGTGACACCGGCAGCCACGAGCGCACCCACGACATCTTCACCCGCACCGGGTGCAGCACCGGTAACAACGCCGGCGCCAGAGTCAGAGCCCGTGGAACCCGCAGGTTTGCAGCAGCTGCCCGTACCGGGATTTGGTGCTCTGGTACTGCTGCTCGCCGTACTGATCGTTTCTCTGCTCGCTGCGATCACGCGAAAGAGGAGCGGCTAGCTAACTCAGCTTATCCCTCGTGTTCTGAAGAACAGGAATGCGCCGCACACGAGCATGAGCAACACCACAACGCATTCGAAGCCCGGCGCTTCGGTGCTTGCCGGTTCCGTGCTTTGCTCAGTCGCGGGCACTACTACCGTTGGCGCTGGTAGCGTCGCGACTGGTGTCGGTACGGGTGTGGGTTTCGGGGTGGCGGGTGACGCAAGCGTGGTGACCGGGCCGGCAGTTACGGCGAAGAGCGAAAAGCCAGGTGTAACCGCCTCGAAATACACGGTGGCGTTCTCCATCTCAGCGATGTTCGCGGTGGGTAGTGCACTCCACCCCTCGCGTTCGTGATACCGGTTCAACGTCACCGCTTCTGCAGCAACCCGGTTCTCCGCGATCCACGAGGTTGCCACCTTGAACTCGATTCGCCCTGCTATACTCGCGTCCTCGTCGTGATCCACGGAGATCTGGAAGAAAACGTAGGGTATGCCTGAGGGATCAGGAATCCCGAAGGGTTTCTCAACTCGTTCCACAACCACTTTCGCATCGCTCACACTGCTAGCAGCGGTGAGCGCGAGCAGAGAGACGTCCATGTCCTGGAAGACCATTGCCACTTCCTTTCCTGGATCCAGCCGCGGAATAATTCGAGTTGCCTTTGTTACTGCCGTTGCAGGCGCGGTGGACGGTATGGTCGAAGTCGTTGTGGCCGCACTCTCTTTTGCGCTCGAGCCGCCACTACCACCGCTACCGTCTTCTTCCGCTACCTCTTTATACGTGACCACGAGGACTGCCGTTGCCGGCATCATGTTATCGCCGTCGTCGCCCTGAACGACCTCATTATTCTTCGGTTCAAGGTACCGGGTGACGTCAATTGCAACAACTCCCTGTTGCGCTTCATTCGCCCCGACTTCCATGGACAGACCTTCGAGATCTGCACGCCATGCGTGGAAATACCCGTTGTACAGCCCTTTGCCCAGCTCACGACCGTTGAATTCGATGAGATCATCCTCGGCATCGTCCGCCCAGGGTGTGATCACACCGAGCACCGCTTTTTCCACTTCTTGATCGAGATGCTCGCCGGTGAATCGGGCGCTGTTACGGCACGAATCCAGCCCGAGGAACCCGCCGTCCGATCGGCGCCCGCCCATGAGGATGTCCGCGCCCTCGGTGATCCAGTACTCACGCAGTGGTGCCGTGTTGTCCTCATAGACGACGAGCAGCGCTGGTGCGGCGAATGAGTACTCGTCGGTAAAGTCGTCATCGCTACCATCATTGATGTTCTCGACGGTCACGACGTATGTTCCATTCGCGCGCACGTAATTCGTGAGATCGTAGGCGTACGTGCCCCAAGCGTGAAACCTGAAATTGAGGAAATCGCCCTTGAGGTCGTTATAGCTCGCGTCCAGTCTCAGCTCGGTGGAGGTACCGCCCGGAGTCTGCATCGTGAGCTGTATCTTCGGCGCTTTCGGTCTCGAGCTTTTGGGTTCCGCCCACGTGTAATAGAGATACAATCGCGCGAGCTTGGTGCTGCCCGGAATCTGCACATTGTAATTGATCTTATAGGGTGAGCCATAAACGGTCCCGCTATCACGCGATTTGTCACTGCGATAGACCGCATCGCCCGTGGTGATGATCATGCCACCACGTAGCAGGTCATGCGCATACTCTTCCAGAGGCTGATCCGCCGCAAAACCGTTCCAGACGACTTTCTGCTCCCGAGTCAATTCATTATTTGTCTCGTTGAGCTCCTGCACCGCTTCATCTTCGTCTACCACAGCACTCAGCGTGTAGATCCTGCTGGTGTTCCTATAACTCAATTTTGCGCCCTGTGCCGTGTCCGTCCAGCTCAAAGGGTCCTCACCTTCCGGCGTCCACGGGAATTTTAACTCTCGGGCCTGACCAGCGCCCAGGTCTTCAATCGTTTCACTGCCGATCAAATCGCCATCCGCGTAGAGTGCCATCTTACAAACCTCGGCGGTTGTAGTTCCGTTGTTTTGCACCGTGACATTCACGTAATTCCGCAGATTGAAAAAAGGATCACCCATGGCGAGGCCATACTCGTCTGACCAGCGGTAGTGGTAGGGCTTGATCGCCGTAATGGTAAGGTCTGGCAGCTCCGCACCATCGCCCGGCGATGCTGCAGGATGCTGCGCGAGCACTGGTGCCGAGGAAGCGAGCAAAACGAGGAACATGAGAACTGCTCCTGCGCATACTGGTGCGAACGTCCCGATCGCTACTATGCCGCGATGAGCCCTCTTCTCACTGGCGGTCGTCATAATATAGTTTAAAGGCTGGAATTGCCTTATCGTACTCCTTTCCGTTAACGTCGGTAAAGGACGTGCACCTGATGACCCCTCCCGCCACCGGTAACTCGTCCTGATGGTGCAGCTGCGGATACGAGCCCGTTCTGATCTCGTAGTTGTAGGTTTTCCCTTTTTCAAGCGTGACCGGCCCGTCAAACGTCAGGTTGCGCCAATCGCCCAGATATCCCCGCCACGAAGCGCTCGTGTTCAGCCCGTTCCCGTAGATCCGCACATATTCGGTATGCCCGCCGGTACCCGCACAAGGATAGGTATAGATGGTGTTTAGCGTTATGTTAGTGGTAACCTCTATGGTGCCCCTATGGATTCCCGGGATACTAGGATAAGGGTTTTCTGGCAATCCCGTGTCGAGTTCAGTCTTCTCGGGCGAATATTCGAGTGTTAGGATCGCGAGCGGCACGTTTATGAACGTATCCTCGCAGCGGCTGTACACGGCACGGTTCTCGGATTCGCCTACATACGGCGAGACGTTCCAGGTGTTCAGCTCGAAGGTGTTGCTGTCCATCAAGCTCGTGTCCAACGAATAGCCATTAAAAGTCACGCCGGTACTGCAGGGCGGATCATAGGCGGTCAGAAGCACCATCGCTAACTGCGCGCCTGTGAGGTTAGCAGGGTCTACGGTACCATTAAAGTACGTGGTTCCGGTATTATGCTCACCAACAGGCGGAAAAACGGGTGCATCATAGTGGAGTGCATCGTTGCCATCGTTCAGCCAGTAGTGGATAATCTTCGGATTGTCCCCGCCTTCGTAGATCACCACCAGGACAATGCCGTAGACTCGGCCATCAAAGGCGCCATAGGTTTCATTGATCTTACGGGCGCGTGCGGTGTTCACAGCACCTGCGGTTACCAGATCAGTGACGTTATAGTAGAGCCAGTGTTTGCCGTGCGTCGTGCACCATACAGTGGGGTTCGTATCATCCTTACCCTGCAGATGAATCGATCCGAGGCCGTTGCGGTCGCTGATGCCGTTGAAGGTGACGTTAACCCAGCCCTGGTAATTCGCGGTGCCGCCCCAGAAGCCGGTGCACAGGTACGCCCATTGCACGGTACCATTGGGTACCGATGAGGTCAGTGATAAATCTTTTGAGCCGTTCCAGGGCACGTAATCGATGAACACACCGCCGTTTACCGTACCGCTCGCTCGTGTCTCCAGAGGCCAGCCACAGAAGTTGTAATCAGCAGAAGCGGGCGTGATCACCATTACCAGTGCCAGCGCGATCACGACGCCCAGTGCGAGCTGCTTCTTGTGCATGTTCTTATGAGCGGGGATAATAGTGGTGAGAATTAGTTTCCCCCGAGGGTGTTCTCGTGCATGACCTGCGTTATGCATTGCCGTTCTTCCTCCGCGTCAGGTAGGCAAGCGCTAGGAGACCACCGATTGCGAATACCGCTTCGAAACCGGGCTCTTCAGGTGCCGGTGTCGCAGGTGCGGGTGTCGCAGGTGCTGGCGTTGGCACTGGCACGGGTGTTGGTACCGGCGTGGCTGGCGCTGGTGCAGGTGTTGCCGGCACTGGCGTTACCGGTGCTGCTACTGCGCCCGGGTAGTCGCTCGGATCATGGGGATCGGTACCCGCTAAGATCTCTTCGAGATCCGTGAAGCCATCGCCATCGGAGTCACGCGGAGTTCCACCGCCGCCACCGCTTCTTATCGGTTGTGGTTCCGGCTCGTATTCCACTACGAGGAACGCATTACTCGCTTCCATGTAATCGCCACTGCTCTGGAACCCCGCTTCGTTTGTCGCGGCCAGATACGCCGTCACGTCGCGATCGTCGATTCCGATCTGCGAAATGCCCGCGTAGTTCCAGACGTTGGTCCAGATCTGCCCGTTGAAGAGCAGCTCACCTTCGTCCGGACCCCCACCGGGCGCAACGGTGATCAAACGCGCGCTGCGCACCGTGCTGAGTTCGACCGAGCCGGCGAACGGCGCGTAGGCCGTCGCCTCCTCCGGCGTGGTGCATGCGGACGGACCGCCATAGAGCAGGTCGAACTCCTCATTGATGTATATCTTCTTCATCAGCTCGGTTGCATCCGCGTAAATCACCACGAGCATCATGCCGCGCAGTGATGGATTACCCGCAACGGGATTCAGGTTCGTCAGGATCGCGGTGTTCCCCGCAGTGCTGAAGCCGGTGCTGACATCGTAGGCCAGTATGCCGTAGGGATAATCGCTGCCCGCATAGCCCTTGCGATCCGTGTAGAATGCATCGCGTGTCTGTGCGAGGCCATTGAAGCTCAGGCTGACAGTATCCGGCATTCCCTGTTCTTTATCCCAGGTATAGAGCACGTACAATCTCGCTGCTTCGACTGATGCCGCGGCTGGGACTGGCAGGTCGCTCGCAGCCCAGGTGACCGTATAGGTGGTCCAGGGCGCCGAGGACCCGCTCAGATACTGGCTATCGCCGGTCGAATAGAGCAGGTCACCCCTGAGCTCGAAGGTCCGCCAGGTCGTGATGTCACTCCCGCCGGTGTAGCGTTTACCTTTATAGCCGTTATTCACGACCGTCTTTTCACGCTCTAACGTGTTGTTCGTCTCGTTGGACTCGGTGATCTCGTTATCAGCGTCTGCTGTCACTGTTATGGTGACTGCAGTCCCTGCTGTTCGAATCGTAGGATCG
>DSCO01000066.1 GCA_011049045.1 Methanomicrobia archaeon
CCACTGCATGTTTCTCAGGGAAAAGCTTGCAAGTCCATCATTAGGATGGGACACCGAGTTGGGACATCTCTTCATCCTTCTTTTTGGGATGAAGCCGGAAGTGGGGCTGTTCGGAACTACTGTTTTCTCCACCACTTCCGGGGTCTCGCCCTTCAGAAGCGACGGTGAATTATCAGCGATCTATCTGCACAGACAACTATCGAATAACAGAACTGATTTTGTTCTGGCCGATTCAGGGATGCTGTTGGATTGGAACTCCGCTTGGGACATCATCTATTGATCTTTTGGAGAGCACCATCTGAACGCCCGCCAGCGAATGATTGATTGTAGCAGCGAGGTGGCAGAAGGCGTGAACTGCCTACCGTGGTCAGCAACAAGTAGGCGTATGTGAACGAGCAATACTCCGCTTCGCCCGATCGCAGTGATCTCTATTATTTAGAGCTATGCATCAGTTCAAAGGAGCTTGTGTACCGTAAGAACTCACCTTTGTGCCTCACAAGGTGCGGAATTATCTGCCAAACATTCATCAAAATCATCAAAGAACGATATCAATAATTTGACCAGTTCACAGTTCTCGTTCAAGTTTAAAGTCCTCATTTTTTTCCCTATATGGTTCTCTTTGATGAGGCCCTTCTGTAGTAAAGGCGTAATGACCCGTGCGACACTCGAATGTGACAGCCCCGTATCCTCTGCAATACCTGAGAGATAGCATACCCGGTCACGATTTCTAATCAGATATGCCAAAACAACGATATGTGCTGTATGCCCCAGTATCGCTTCAAAGTTATCCATGTCCCGAGCACATACTACAATAGTTGGTATACCGTGACATAAAAGACTTTCGGTTTTGAAAAGATGTGTTTACCATACTTTTCAGATATGTAATTATTTGATATAACCCTATATATCCTAAAAAATCATCATTAACGCTAAATTTTTATTATAAATGGTCCTGAACGTCGATTCCGCGCAAACAAGGGTGGTTTAAATAGGGTCATGGTCAACAAATAATCATATTCGTCGAAAAAGAGAAAATTTGGGTAAGAAAGATGAGTGAAGAACTGAACCTGATCTGGCTTGAAGGACAGGACTGTGCGGGATGCACGATCTCAGCCAAACAAGCGAGCAACCCGACGCTTATCGACGCTTTAACCGGTGCTATTCCCGGGGTGGACAATCTGAAACTGGTCTTCCATCCGACGCTGATGTTCGACTGGGGCGACGATGCAACGAAGATTCTCGTTGATGCCATGGACGGTAAGTACGACCCGTTTGTCTTGATCCTCGAAGGCGCTATTCCTGATGAAGCAAAGGCAGATCCCGGTGTCTTCTGCGTGATCGGGGAGCACGAGGGCAAGCTGCTCATGCTGAGCGACGTGGTCAAGCGTCTCGCAGACCGGTGTGCGGCAGCCGTTGCTGTCGGTACCTGCGCGTCCTTCGGTGGGATTCCGCATGGCGCGCCGAACCCAACAGGAGCTCAGGGCTTGCTGGACTATCTCGGAAAGGATTGGACAGGAGCCCTCGGACTACCGGTCATTTGTGTCCCCGGCTGTCCACCGCGACCGGATAATATCGTGCAAGTGTTAGGGCACGCGGTACTTGCGGCCAGAGGCCTGGCGCCGCTTCCAGAGCTTGACGAGTGGCATCGACCGGTAGAAATTTACGGCCACCTGATGCACGAGCTCTGCTCTATCTGCGGCTTCTACGCGGGTGGCGTGGATGCACACAACTTTGGGGATACCGGTTGCCTCGGTGCGCTAGGCTGCAAGGGCATCATTACCCACTGCAATGCGAACACCTGGGCAGATGGCTACGGTGGGTGCACAACGATTGGCGTGCCCTGCTTCGGCTGTACCCATCCGGACTTCCCGGACGCTCCAACCTCGCCATTCTTCGCCAAAGCGCCCGCAATGCCGTTCATCATTGAGAACATCAAGGGCATGCTGGCACACAGCGAGATGGGCTATCAGCGCCTGAAACCCGTGATCGAGCAACTGATGCCGATGCTCCCGGAATTCATGGAAGAGCTCGAGAAAATGATGGAAGCGGAGAAAGATAAGGAGAGGAAGATCTAACAATGTCAATAGAACAGCTCAAGGGTGGCGAGCGCGAACTGACGATCGAGCCGATAACGCGAATTGAAGGGCACCTCGGTGTGCATGCGAAGATCGATACCGGTGCACGGAAGATCAAGGACGCATACGCCTACAGCCCGATGTTCCGGGGGTTTGAAGTGATCCTCGTGGGGCGCGAGCCCTCGGAAGCGGTCATGATCACCCAGCGCTGCTGTGGTGTATGTCCGGTGCCGCACGCGCTCTCGTCAGTTACCGCCTGCGACCAGACCTATGGCGTAACACCGCCACCCATGGGCACGGCGTTACGCGATCTCGTTCACGGCGCAGAGCACCTGTACGATGCTGAGGTTGGCGTGGTCAACCTCGAGGGCCCGGACTACAGCGAGATGGCGATGAAGAAGTTCAATCCCACCTGGTGGGACGAGGCGCAGAAGACGAAGGCGGAGCACAGCGCTGTGCACGGTTTCGCCACCGTTGCGGACATCATGACCGCGCTGAACCCACTGGCTGGTGAGCTGTATCTCAGGTCACTGCTGGTCCAGAAAGACGGGCACAATATGGCCGCGATCTTCGGGGCGAAGCACCCGCACGTGCATTCCTTTGTACCGGGCGGTATCGCCAAGTGGAATCTCTCGATGACCGATCTGGAGTCGTACCTCACGCTCCTGATGCACCATGTGGCCTTTACCAAGGAGCTGGTGACCGCAAGCGACGACCTGCTCAACTTCGTGCTCGAGCAGGGCTACGAAGACGTTGGTGCGCGAGATCTGAACCTCCTTTCCGTCGGCTCTTACAACGATCCCACCGCGTATTCTGCGGTCTATGAGGAGATGACCGATTGGGGCCGCAAGCGACTGATCTCGCCTGGCGTTATTCTCAACGGCGAGCTTGTCACGACCGATCTCGTGGAGTTTAACGCGGGCGTACGCGAATACATCGGCAGTGGCTGGTACGAGGAGCAGTGGGCGAAGGAAATCGAGGCCGACCCGGCAGGGAATACGCTCGAGTACGAGCATCCGTGGAACAAGCGCACGCTCCCGCAACCCGGTAAATACGGTGAATGGGCTTCGAAGTACTCCTGGGTTACCGCACCGCGATGGAAGAACTGGAAGGGCGATGGCAAGGATTACTCGCTTGAGCTTGGGCCACTGGCACGGCTATGGGTAACCGCGAAGGCGCAACTGGTCCCTGAGTCCACGGGCACCAGCCTCAAGTTCGAGCTGCCTGCTGCACTGATTCCCGGGTTCAAGTACGCGGACAGCATGGCCTTCGAGTGGAAGATCCCTGAGAAGCCGAATGCGGTCGAGCGCGTGAGAGCGCGTGCGTACTTCCATGCGTATGCCGCATACTGCATGCTCCAGCTGGCCATGAAGGGGCTTGAGCTCATGAAGGCGGGTAAAACGAAAGTCTGGACCCCCTATGAGAAACCCCAGAAGGGCATCGGCGTTGGCTTCAGCGAGGGTATGCGTGGTGCGTGTTCCCACTGGTGCGTGATGAATAACGGTGTCATCAGCAACTACCAGTACCATGCACCAACGACCTGGAATTCCTCGAGCAGAGATCCTGCAGGGAACTCGGGAGCGTATGAAGAGGCACTGATACAGTCGCCAATCACCGAAGCCGGTGACCCGGCGGGCTGGAAGGGCATTGACATCGTGCGAACCATTCGCAGCTTCGACCCGTGCCTGGGCTGTGCGGTTCAGGTACACATCGGCAAGAAGATCGTGAAGCACGACCTAGTGCCCTACGCAATGCCGCTCTAAGACCTTCCGGACAAGATCGACCACCTTTGGCACTGCGGCAGCAACCGGAGGGGTCATTTTTTCGGACATCGTGATCTCCTGGATCTCGCAGCCGAAGACCATAATGGTAGGAGGAAGCGTACCAATCGCCCTGGCGTAGACGAGCAGGTCTTCCAACGATGCCTCACGGATGTCGTAGATGAAGGCATGCTTCTCTTCGTCAGAGCGTAACGCTTCGACTTCCTCCGCCTTTATTTCCGTTTTATAAATCGTACCAGGCTTGCCGCCCTTTTGCACGGCGTCAATAAAAATCACCAGATCATAGTCGCCGAGATCGGTAGCCAGCGTCACGCCGCACATGCCCACATCACGCACCTCCACAGTACCGGGCAGCGCTTCCCTTTGCAGTGCTTCAACGGCATGGGGTCCAAAGCCGTCGTCACCCTGGTACTTATTACCACTTCCAGCCACGAGTATCTTTGCCATAGCTCTTCTCAGCGCGGTGATACAGGCGATTGACGCATGCTGCGGTTCAAAAAACCGCGTACTGCGTGAACAGAATTGGATGCTATTTAAATAAGAAGGTTAACACTTAAGGTGTAGCACGGAAAATCATGACGATAGAACTGCCAGATGTGCAAGCGTACAGTCCCGACATCAAGATCAACCTGACGCGCGTGGGTGTGACGAACGTGAAGAAACTCGTGGAGGTTGCACGCGGTGGCGGGAAACGCCCAATTGTGCTCGTCTCTGATTTTCATCTCTTCGTGGATCTCCCCAGTGATATCAAAGGTGCGAACATGTCACGGAATTTGGAGGCGATGTACGAGGTGCTGGACGAGGCGATCAGCAGCACGATCTACGACGTTGAGGATCTCTGCAGTGGTGTGGCCAGGCGGTTGCTCCAGCGGCATGAGTACGCATCCACGGCCGAGGTAGGGATGAAGAGCGAGTACGTGCTGATGCGAAAGACGCCAGTAATGAGAATTACCTGTCAGGAGCCGGCAATAATACTTGCGGAGGCGCGAGCATATCGAGATACGACGGGCGGCAACGAGGAAGGGATGCGCATTAAGAAGACGATCGGCGCGGAGATCACGGGTATCACCGCCTGTCCGTGCGCGCAGGAGCTGATGCGCGATAAAGCGGCGGCGGAATTGGCGAAACGGGGCATGTCGTGGGAGGATATAGGATCCTTCCTGAGCAGCATTCCGCTGGCGACGCATAACCAGCGCGGGCGGGGCATCATCACGCTCGAGGTCGAGGACAACGTCAGAATTCCGCTTGATAAGATCATCGGGATCATCGAGCGCTCGATGAGCGCGAAGACCTACGAGATCTTGAAGCGGCCGGACGAGGCGATGATCGTGGAGACCGCGCACCGGCGGCCGATGTTCGTCGAGGATTGCGTACGTGAGATGGCGAAGCAACTGGTGGAGTCCTTTGAGTACCTGCCCGATGATTCCACGGTGACCATCAAGCAGATCAATGAGGAGAGCATCCATCAGCACAACGCCGTGGCCGAGCGCGTAGCCACACTGGGCGATCTGCGCCGCGAGTTGCGCGACGCGTCTTCAGGTTAGAAGCCGGGGTGGCCTAGTTGGTTAGGGCGCCAGACTCATAATCTGGAAGTCGCGGGTCCGAATCCCGCTCCCGGCATCAAAACTCTTTTCGGTACCGTGGTACTTTTCAACAGTAGAAGGCATGCTACGCTATGCCACGACGCACAAGTCTCTGGTTCCTTGATCGGAAGAAGATCGGCTTCAGAGAGGATGAAGTTGCGATCACGGGTGAGGATGAACTGCTGGTCGAGACGCTTTATTCAGGCATCAGCCACGGCACAGAGCGCTTGATCTATCGCGGCGAGGTGGCTGAGGGTCTTCAGCTCGACGCAGCGTTGACGCACTTTGAGGGAGCGTTTCCCTTCCCCGTGAAATACGGGTATTCGAACGTGGGGACGATCAAGGAAACCGGCACCGGAGTCACGCAGTTTCACAACGGTGATCGCGTTTTTGCGTTCGTGCCGCATGAGACCGCATACGTGATCCGCGAGTCGGAGGCGATACCACTGCCTGGCGGCGTGGAACCACTGTACGGGGTCTTCATCCCGAGCCTGGAGACTGCGGTGAACGCTGTCCTTGATTCCGCTATCAAATTGGGCGAGACCGTTGTGGTCTTCGGTCAGGGCGTCGTTGGTCTCTTCATCACGCAACTGATGCGTCGGGCGGGAGCGGGCACCATTGTCACGGTGGACGCACTGGCGTCAAGGCGGCGGTTATCTCTGGAGTTCGGGGCGGACTATGCACTCGAGCCAGCCACGGCGGATTTAGCGCGGACAGTTCAGGAGCAGACGAACGGCGTGGGTGCCGACCTGATCGTCGAGGCGAGCGGCTCACCGCGGGCGCTGGATGCCGCACTACCTTTAGCGGCTTTTCAGGCGCAGATCCTCGTCGTCTCCTGGTATGGGACAAAGCGTGTTACGCTCAATCTGGGCGAGGAGTTTCACCGTAAACGGCTATCCCTAAAGAGCTCTCAGGTCTCCTTCGTTGACCCGGCCCTGAGCCCACGCTGGAACAAGCAGCGGCGGATGGCACTCGTGCTCGGGCTCTTGGGTGAATTGAACCAGCAGGTATTGCGGAATGCGACGCGAATGGTAGCGTTCGAGGAGGCCGCGTCAGCGTATGCGGTAATCGATGCGCATCCAGAGGAGGCGCTGCAGGTGGTGCTGAGCTATGTATGAGATCGGGCTAGAGGCGGAGTTTGAGGCACGGCATTACTTAGTTGGCGATTTCGGGCCGGAAACGCACCTGCACAAACACCACTATCGCATACGGGTAATGGTAGCGGGCGAGGATTTGGGTGCTGATGGAACGCTCTATGACATTGCCAAACTCCCGGAGTGGCTGCGTGCGATCCTGTCAGCGCTCGACGATCAGACGCTGAACGAGGTTCCGGGATTGCAGGGTATGAACCCAACGGTGGAGCATCTCAGCCGGTACCTGCATGAGCGCTTCACCGAAAAGCTCAGAGCAGATCGCGGAGCGGATCGAATTACTGATGTAAAGATCACGGTCTGGGAATCACCCACGGCGTTCTCCACGTATCGCTGCTAGCACGGTGAAGATCTGCTTACCGCATTCGTCCCAGGTGTTCAGGTTCCGCGTTTTTTCGTAACTTCTGCGGCCACAGTGATCGCGGAGTGTGGGATCGGCCGCGAGTTTCTGGATGGCATCGGCGAGCGATGCACTATCGTTTGGCGGGACAAGGAAGCCGTTCTCACCGTCGGTGACGAGTTCGGGTATGCCGCCACAGCGTGTGGCAACGATCGGCAGTCCAAATGCCATCGCCTCGGCAACCACGATTCCAAACGCTTCGCAGAGAGAGGGCAGCACGAAGATGTCCGCGTCCGCGTAATAGCTAGCGAGCTTATCGGGCGGCTGCTGCCCGTGGAAGCGTACACGGTTCTCGAGTCCATAACGAGTCACGCGCGCCTTAAGTCTCTGCGAATAGCGTGGCTCGCGGTGCTCGTCGCCGATGATATCCAGGGTAAGAGCCGGGTCGTTCAGGCGCGCAAGCGCTTCGATGAGTGTATCCAGGCCTTTCAGCGGCGTGATGTTCGCGACGGTCAGGAGTTGCAGGGTGGTGCGATCGCGCGCCTCACGCGGGTCTGGCGCCCTGGTACCGGAGAGGGGGAGATCACAGCCGGGATGGATTACCGTGATTGAGGCACCAGGGATCCCCATGGTTTCGAGTTCTGCTTTAGTATGATGGCTGTTAGCAATAACGCGATCGGCGGTTTTGAGTACGTGTGTCTCGATGAATCTGACGTAACGTGCTTTCAGGCTGTTCCTGGCAGCCTTCCACCAGAGCATATGCACGATGACGACTATCTTTGTCTGCGTTGTGACTGTGAGCCAGTGATTGAAGAGGCAGAGCGCGGGATGCGCCATCTCGTCCTCCAGCACGACAGCATACCGTCGCCACGGGAATCGGAAGCAGAGCGCAATAGTGGAGCACAGGTGTAGCAGATAGGGGACGGGGAGCGCGGGAATACGGACCACCTCGGTCTCTACACCGTGAGCCCGGAGATACTCAACCGCTTTGCGCATGTACAGATAGCCACCGGTCAAGGCGTCAATGTCCCCGAGGACGATCGTCGCTATTTTCATGCTGCTTCCTTGTTCGTTAACACGGATTGCTCAGCGTGCCCGAGTACTGCTTCGATGGCGATACCCTGCCCCAGGCGCTCACCGAGCAGATAGAATGGTTGTGAAAGCATAGTCGCGATCAGCGCTCTGCCGGTACGCACCGATAGTGGTAACTTCCGCCACTCCTGGGTGCCCGCGCGGATTACAAGCTCTCTCACCTCGAACCCGACACGGTCGCATGCTTTCCGCAGCGACGACTCGGTAAACCCTACAACATGATAGGGGGTATGCAAATGGACTCAAGAAGGGTGACGTTTCGGGACAGAGCACTTTCGAGACGGTGTTACGGACTCGCGCTACGAGTGCCGCCTGGTTCGTCACAGTGAGAAAGAGCACGCCCTGCGGGCTCAGTATCCGGCGGAGCTCCCGGAGCATCCCCAGCGGTTCCGGGAGATGCTCGAGCACACTGTCAAGATAAATAGCATCAAAGTAGTGGTCTGGATACTTCGCCTCTTCCAGGAAGCCGAGGAACACCTCAATCCCCAGCGAGCGTTTCACGGTGTCCGCAAAGAAGGACGAGACCTCCTGCCCATGAACCTCCCAGCCGCGCTGGCGTGCCTCGCGCAAACCGTAACCGAGCCCGCACCCGACCTCAAGGAACGTGTGAATGGGACACCGGGCGTGGTATTCGAGGCGATTAAGCCGCCGCTGCGGGTTGTGCGTTGTTTTTACCGCTTGCCACCAGGAGCTCAGTTCAGGGAAATAGTCCTGCCCGTAGATCTTCTGAAGCGCTGCAAGATCCCACAACGGCATCGGCTGGGTGTAAAAGAAACCACAGCAGTGACATCTCACGATGGAGACGGTACGTGCCACGAGGGCCGGGCGGAACCGCTCCTCTATACTGGGGCGCCCCACACACGCGTACTGCTCGGCACCACAGATAGCGCACCGAACATGCCGAAACCGCGGGTGCAGTTCAGTGCCCAGGTTATGGATGGCGATCGGTAAAGGGTCCTGTTCAGCGTCCATAGCCATCATGGTGGTCTTCCTCGACGCACTCACGCGGTTCACGTGGCACAGTTAATAGAATAGTTATAAGTTCTCGATTATCGCGATATGTATACAGCACGCTGAGGCATGCAGCTCACAGTGGATATGAAGGGGTTGCTCGGCAAGAGCGCGGGAGATACGCTCTTAATAGGATTATTGATGCTGCTGGGCGTGGCAACCATATTTGCGTTCCGGTTCGCGCTTGGTTTGCGGTATATCGGTGCCGTTGTCGCGGCGTATCTTCTTTTCACATCGGCGGTTCTCGTGACATGGCCACGGCATCCGCCTCAGCTCAAGTTCGGGATTGCGAACGGGGTGACCTTACTGCGGGCTATTGGTGTCTGCCTGATTGTGGGTACGCTTGCTCTGGATACATTACGGCCCCAGCTCGTCTGGATGGTTGCCGGCATAGCAGGATGTAACCTACTGCTCGACGGCTGTGATGGCCGACTCGCCCGGCATTACGGGATCACTTCGGCCTTCGGCGCACGCTTTGATATGGACGTTGATGCGCTGCTGATCATGGTTTTGTGTGTGGTGCTGGTCGTCCATTATGACATGGCCGTATGGGTACTGGCAATCGGGCTTTTACGGTATTTTTTCGAGGGTGCCGGGCTGCTCAGGCCCTGGCTTCGTGCACCTTTAACAACCAGTACGCGGGGCAGAGTTATCGGATCCTATCAGATATGTACGCTGATAGTGGCGCTTGTATCACGGCCCACAATAGTGCGCGAAATACTGCTGGTCTCTGCTCTACTGCTGCTGATATATTCCTTCACGATCGATATTTGGTCGTTATACCGGCGTGCTACGCACGCGTTACCAGCACTGAGCAGCAACAGATAGTAAGCAGAGCCTGTATCGTTCGTTTGTAATAGTGCCTTTTTATTCGACCTTAACTGATTCCTTCTTCTGCTCCTCTTCGACTTCCAGCTTCTTCTTGTACTCCTGGAGCTCCGCGATCTCCTTCTCGATCGCTTTCGTGATGGTCTTCAGGGTCCAGATGCGACCATCGATGATCGAAGAGGCGACCTTCGTCGGTTGCGGGATCGCGTCCTCGATGTTCTTGGAGACGCCGGTTGCGATATCGGCCGCGACTTTGAACGGTACGAACGAGGCGCCGATGAGCGTCTTGATCGCTTTGCCCAGGTCTTCGTCCCAGCCGGTGCCGACGGCACAGTAATAACCACCGAGGAGATGATACGTGCTGTGGACGGGGCACTGGCCGCAGATGCAGCCCTCACGTTTCAGGTCGCAGCCGGTCTTGCCGCGCGCGCAGAAGAGCCCTTCCATGCCCGTCTTCATGCACTCGTTATAACTGGGACAGCTCGGACAGATGCACTGCTTCATATTTTCAGGGGTATCGGATACCTTCATCATCTTATTCCACCTCCTTGCTTGCTTGCTTGCGTGCATTACTATAGCTGAGGGCTGCTAATAAGCTTTCCGCCCACCCGCCTCATGTCTGCACGGTGCCCCGGTGCGATTACTTACAGCCGTTGCAAAATCGCCTGTAGCTCGTTGATCCGCGCGTTCGTCTTGATCCCGGTCGCGGCGAAGATCGTGCGACTGGCCTCGAACCCGTTCTCTTCCAGCGCATCGATAAGCGCGATGAGCGGTGGTGGCTGGATCCTCAATGCTTTGCAGAGCGCATGGTGCTCGAAGAAGAAGGGTATGTCAAGCTCGTGGATGCTGGTGTGCAGGATCTTCATCGCCTCACGCTGCTGACCGAGCGGTCGGGTTGCCAGGTCTGTATGGACACGCTCGCAGAAGGCAGGATCCTTGATCGGATGGGTATACAACGGCCCGGAAAGCTGCAGCATCGCGCCACAGCACGCGCATTGGTTGGAGGTGTTCAGATTCAGCAGGTCGCGGCAGGGGAAGGCGAACCGGTGGCCGCAGGTGAAGCAGTGCGCGATGAACCCGAGCCGTGACACGGACGCATCAGCCTTTTTCGCGCCTCTTTCGACCTGCATGATGAGCCGAATGAAATGCACGGCGGCGTACGAGAGGAGTGGTTTAACGGCCTTGTCGTGCCGGGCGAGCTCGCGGGTGACCTTGCCCAACAGAACGCGCGTGCCCATCTCGGCGTGATACTCAGTGTTCAATGGTCGCGCGCCGTAGTTCCGCAGGCCGCCGGTGTGCGCGCCGCACAACGGCGCCGTGTCCGTGGCCGTCACCAACAGCAGTTTTTTTGCTGACTGGCAAGCCGCGTCGAGAAAAGGAACCGGCGACCCGAAAGGGTCGAGATCGACAATATCGTAATGCGTGCGGTGCAGCAGAACGTTCGCGTTATCGTGCGATGCGGTTGCGCTGTTTTCGACGCCGTTCACGTGAATATTACGGGTGATGAGCTCGAACGCGGGCGTGCTGTGGTCGTTGACGGTCACGTCCAGGGCACCGACTTCATGAGCAACGCGGACGCCGCGTGCCCCGGTGCCAGCGAGTGCGTCCACATAACTAAGGGCGGGTGATGGTGATGAAGCGAGAAAGACGGCGAGAGAGGCGACATCAATGTCGCGACAGAGTTCCATCCGGGGATTGTAGAACATCGAATGGGTGAGGTGCTGCTCAGGGACAATGATGCGGGTGGTACCTTCGGTAAGTTCGGTGAACATGGGATAGTAGATTTAACGTTTTTGCACTTAAAAGTCCATTTTGGATGCTATGGCAGGTTTTGAAATGAAATACCGTTTCATTCTATTCATTTTCCTTATCGCCCTTGTAGTATATCTCTATCAGCGTGACTTCATCCCTATCACTGTTATATGCATAGATTATGCGGATGCCACTCCTGCCTCCCCGCTTAAGATCTCGCGACCTGAAATGTCGGACTTTATATAGTGGAACGCTGATCTCCTCTCCTCTCTGAGTCCTGAAATATGGACGGTCCTCGGTCTATATTTTTATACTTTTTACGCAGTTTTTTTAGGTCCTTTTCGAACTCATTTTAGTGACCTGAAAGAACTCAGTCCTCCTCGTATTCTCGGACAGAGAACAGGGCGTCTCTGTAGAATACCAATTCGTAGTCGATAATATCGCCCTCGGCAGTTGCTTTATACGGTATATCTCGGTGGGAAAATGCGCTTATCTGTGTTGCATTCATACTGCAGTATTTCGCGATATCATTCTCGATGACCTGGAGCTCATTTGCCGTCAGCAGATCCAGTGATGGCTTTTTAACGGGGCGGAATTTCTGCTGGTCGAACGTGCCGAACGCCACAACAGTGGTCTCGATTTTTCCCTCTGCTTCCAGTTCCCGCACCGCGTAATCAAAATGGCTCGGCGCTGGCCCGTGCTCCAACTTGCGATACAATTCGCCGGTTAACTTCTCCTCGTACAGCTCGTAGTATATAATCGAAATCCGAGAAGTAAAGGAGCTTGAAGAGTACGGTCTTCCCCACATTCTCCAGCGAGCTGCACTTGAAGATGAGGTAAGAGGTGAAAATCGCCATCGAGCTCTGGTTAAAGGTTGCCGAGAAAGAGGGCGGGAGATATCGCAGCCGCGTGGAAAAGAACTGCTCACGACGCTTTATGAAACCGCTTTAGGTACCGTCGAACCGCAAAAGGTGTGATCTGTTGCTCGAATGAGCTCCATCTTGGGATTGTAGAACATCGATCGGGTGAGGTATTACTCCCCGTTTTTTATTATAAGCCAAATATGGGTTCTTTATTTGATGCACAGGGCACTATACCATTTACTGCTGGAGGACATGAAGGGCCTGGAAATACTCGAGTTTGACCCGGCCTATGCGGCCGATTTCAAGCGCCTGAATCTGGTCTGGCTGGAGCGATATTTCCAGGTGGAGCCCTTGGACAGAACTGTCTTGAGCGACCCGGAGGAAACGATCATTAAACCGGGTGGCATGGTCTTCTTTGCACTCCTCAATGGTGCGGTGGTGGGCACCTGCGCGCTTATCAGGCACACTGAGGGGCTCTTCGAGCTCTCTAAGATGGCCGTTGCGGATGCACATCAGAGAAAAGGCATCGGCACGCAGCTCCTCAGCCATGCCATCGCGTGGGCGCGATCGCAGTCGATAGCGAAGCTCTTCGTGGAGACCAATACGGTACTGGAAAGCGCCGTGCGGCTCTATCAGCGCATCGGGTTCCGCATAACCGCACACGACCGCGCGGACGCACACTATGACAGAACCAATCTCAAATTGGAGCTCGATCTGCAACAGTAGCGCAGCGCAGACCGAACCAGAAAGCGTTTATGCTACGATTCGCAAGCATACGTTTGCTTTATGTATCATCCCGAATGTGAACGAAGAGAATAAGTAGAGAGTGATGCAACGACCGCTGCTTATCCTGGCGTTCTCTGGAATTGGTGGAATCCCCGGCTCTTCCGCAAGCCCGCATCGATCGACCAGGCACTGGATCTCAAAAGGGGTACTCCGGTGCCAGAGTATCACCGTCGTGTGCCGAATATCTTGAGTGCGATCTCAGGGATTGGTGCTATATTTGTCATCTGGGGTGTTGCGACAATTGCGATCTGGCCAACGATACTCGGCGTCGCCCTCGTTTATCTCGGCAAGCTGTGGTTCATTGACCGGATGGTCTGGCTGTACGAGAACACGAAGGCTGCAACTAGGGAATACACACGCTGGCTCTATTAATCGATACCCAAACACTCATCGAACCCCAATACTTGCCGCATCCATATCCAACCCTTTCCACGTTACTTTGTATCCGAGATACGCCAGCACCTCGTCCGCATTCGTTAAGCCCGCTTCCTCAATGATCGCACGCGCTTTCACGTACTTCTCGATGCCCAGCAGATTCTCCTTGAGGTCTTTGAGCACGTTCTTGTTGACCACAACATCTTTGAACATAACGTACTGGGGATCATTCACGCACTTCTTGACTGCGTCCTGACTCATTCCGTATTTCCGTGCGAGTTCAGCGAGCAGGATAATATCGCCTTCAAGCGCTATATGCTTGTCCGCCAGCGATTCAACCTGTTTCGCGATAGCTTCGCGCTCGAGCGCGGTCAGGTACCGAACCACCTCACCCACGGGCACCTTCTTCGTATAAAGGATCAAAGGTTGATCGATACCGAACCCGAACGGCTCGGCGTTGAAACACGCCAGGTTCTTGTTGATCGCAACGAGCATCGTAAATGGTAATGATCCTATCTTAGCTAATTTGCGCTTGAGATACGTCTCGGTCCAGAATCCGACGATCTCGAAGTACGTTTCCAGATCCAATTCTCTATGCCGGAACTTGAAATCCGGGATGAACACGCCGCGCCGGGTGAAGATAACCTCAGGCTCCCTGATCAACTCCCAGTTCTTCGCGATGGGTAACGAGACGAACTCATTGTAGAATTTCTGCTCGATGCTGCTATCAAAGCTGGTTTCCAGGTCGTCCGCCTTCTGCTCGTCGCTCGTCACTAAGGGCATATCGCGGCTATCCATGATAAAATGGTAGATCCGCGGCAGGTTTCCCCGTCGAATGACGATCTCGGCGTCCAGTATCCACGACTCGCTCCTGATAATGGCGGGTAACAATTTCGCCAGAGCGGTGCCGTATCGCTCACTCAGCTTCAGCAACGAAGAAGCGCCCTCGATCCGTATTTTGTTCCCGTCTTCAGGCAGGTACATCAGCCCGAAATACTTGATCGCCCTGAAGAGTTCAGGCGCTTTTCCCGTTACGGTAAGCGTCATGCCCGTGGCCCTAAACAGTAACGTCTGTGCCAGTGAGCGATTGTACTTTTTTATGAGCTCTTCTGCAGTGAGCGGCTCGAACTGCTCCAAAACCACCTCTGAGTCCAGATCAGCCCATAATGACTGCTCCAGCTCCGCTACGGTGATTTTCAGGCTTTCTGCGACATTGGCGATGACGGCGGCGCGTTCTCGAGGGTGGGTTACGTTGACGTGACGGGCTGCCTCAAACACAGCTCGGCGTGCACGTACAGGCTCGATGGCGAAGCGAGAGGTGAACGTGCATCGCCGTTCCAGCAACGTCCTGAGTCCGCGCACCCGTTTGAAATGCAGGCCCTGCTCGAGCTCATCGAGCAGCTCCGCAAGCTCGCTCTTCTTCCTGCCACTGAAACTGCGGTAGACCTCGATCAGCTCCTGTGCCCGCTCTAAATTCTCGGGGTTCACTTCGAGGAAATCGGGATAGATCCGGTCCTTTCGTGTGCGCGTGATGAGCAGTTCACCAGGGAGCATCTTTACGTACTAACCATAAAGAGCGTTTTCGATGGTAAAAAATCGTGAAACGGATTCAAGTAGTAATAGAATCATGGGCACGATCAGGGCATAGACATAGAGAAAAATATCAGGCGGCGAGGTTAGCTCCTCACGTGATCGATTTGAATAATATCCTCACTCACCCTTTAGCATATGTCACTATGATTACCGAAAACTTTATATGAGGGCTAGCATATCCCATTAAGCCAATAGTATCCCTCATCTAAAGCGTGATACCGTGCGATGAAAAGCGACATGAACACCTCGAAAAAAAACTTGCGGGCCGCTGGTGCACTTGTAATCATATTTCTCTTTGTCATCGTGCTCGGGTTCGGGGTATTCGCATTTAATTATGAGTATGATAAGGTCCTTCTTTACCCGCTATTCGTTGTTTACGGCGTGGGCGCTTTGCTGGCTTGCTTGGCTCTCGTGGTCATCGTCCTTTCCGCGCTAAACTTATCCGATCCCAAAGGCGCGCTTGGCCTGCCCGAAGGAAGTGTACGGGCCATTATCGCCTTGAGCCTCCTAATTATCTTTATCATCACAGCCACGTTCTTGTACTCGAATATTGCTAGCCCTATACCTGGTAACGATACTGTTAACAATACCGTACTATATACCGAACGCGTAAAATTTGCTCAGCAGATTCTCACAACAGTGAGCACTCTTGTAGTTGCGGTAGCCGGCTTCTACTTCGGTACAAGATCCGTCCAAGAGGCACGCGGGGTCAGTGAACAGCCAAGCCCGAGCCTGCACATCCTGAAGCCTGAGTCGCCCGTCACGTTGGATGGGGCCCCTGGTACGGAGCTGACTATCGAGGTAGAGGCACGCGGGGCAGCTATCTCCTGGGGAAAACCGCCCTCAGGTGATACTGACGGGACCATTGAGCATATAGAGCCCGGGAAGTTCAAATACAAACGAGGAACAAAGGCTGAAACAAACGTGATTCTGAAATTTTCTCTGGTTGATCATCCCGAGGTAACTAAAGAGCTAATCGTTGAAAAAACCAAGTGAATGACCTGCCGGTGTCTGGCTTATGCTTGATTCCGAGGGGCAGCAAGTTTAGGTGTCTCAGGATCTTCCAGGTACTCTTCGATCAGATCTGCTATGCTTTCTTTGACCTCATCCTCGGTCCTTCCCTGTGTGCCTATCGCAAGGAGCGGGCACGACGCAAAGCCATTCACCTGCTTTACTGATGACTACAGAGAACGAAATGATGCCCCTATTTTTCTTTTGTTTTAATTTAATCATCTTTAAATGTTGCGTTAATCGTGGCTTCATCCCCAAAAGATGAAGAGCTAAGATAGATAAGCATCACGACAGTCGTGCAAAAGACGAAGTTCCGATGGAAGGAAGCTTCTCTGCGTCCTTGGTGGGATCCACGCTTTTCATTTTGCTTTAACGCTCTCCTTCAAAGCTGCCAGTGTACAGGTATTTCTTCACGCTATCGACTTTTGGGATGAAGCCGGGCGCTCCGGAACCTACTTATATACACAGAACACATAATCACCGTATTGGTGGGGTGGGATCTGTAGAAAAATTATGAATAGGATAGTACATTTTGAGATACAGGCAGATGACCCCGAAAGGGCTGCAAAGTTTTACACGGACGTGTTTGGTTGGGAGATACATGAATGGGTCTTACCCGGCGTCAAGATGCGGGATGAGAATCGGTACTGGATGGTGACGACCGGACCCGAGACCGAGCCAGGTATCAACGGTGGTCTCGTGTTTCGCCGGGGCCCTGCACCGATCGAAGGACAACGTGTTAACGCTTATGTGTGTACCGTGAGCGTTGCCAACCTGGATGAGTATCTTGACAGAGCGCTCAAATCCGGTGGAAGCGTCGTACTGCCTAAGATGGCAGTAAAAAATATCGGTTGTGTCGCTTACTGCAAGGACACTGAGAATAACATCTTCGGCATGATGCAAGAGGATGAGAACGCACCATAGCGATCGCAGCTGAAAGTGAGACGGAGGCAGGTACATCGATACAAACTATCGTCTCGATGAATAGGGGCAAAATGCGGGAAGCGAATAAAAAGAAGAGTGGACCGCGCTGGTATTTGGTGATACTCGTTATAACGCTTCTTATTTCTGTAACCGGCTGTGTCAGGAATCAGGCAGAGGTCACTGCAGAACCCGGAGAAGTGTTCACCATCGGCATTGGTCAGAGCGCCCGAATAACGGGAGAAGACCTGGTAATAACGTTCGAGGAAGTTATCGGCGATAGTCGCTGTCCCCGGGATGTTGTCTGCGTCTGGGAAGGGGTAGCCAGCAGCCACGTCCGGATCACTCATCAGGGAACAAGCTATTCACTGGTGCTGAACCAGCCGGGGCTGACGGAGCAGGCACAGGAAGCATTTATCAACTATACACTGACTTTCAGTCTCCACCCTTATCCCAGAGCGGGCGAAGAGATATCTGCCGGGGAGTACCGGCTGACCCTGACTGTCTCAAAGTAGTTCAGCGGGATTCATTTTCGCTACTCTTGCGCCGCCTCGAAATCCCCACCTCACTGGTACCTTTCGAGACGATCTCGTACAGTACTGCAAGCTTACCTGCTCGTTTCCTTAGGATACGCCCGAGCCGCTGCTTGTACTCGCGCTTGCTCCCGCTGCCGCTCAGAATAACGCCCACCGACGCCTCAGGCACATCAATGCCTTCTTCGAGCACCTTCGAGGTGACGATCACGTTATACGTACCGGTTCGGAACCGGTCAAGGATCTCTGCACGCTCCTCTTTCGGCGTGGTATGCGTGATCGCCGGTATCAAAAACGCCTTCGAGATCGCATAGACGAGCGAGTTGTGCTCGGTAAAGATGATCGTGCGCTCGCCGAAATGCGTATCCAGTATCTTCGCCAGTGCCGCCAACTTCGACCGCGAATTCAATGCGATACGCCGTGCACGGTTACGTGCCAGTAGCGCTTCGCGCGCCTTCTGATCGCGGCCAGTTCGCATGACGAACCGCTGGAAGTCACGCGGTGTGCGCAGGACGACACGTTTCTGTTTCAGGAATTCGGTGAACACACGGTAATATCGCTCGTACTCTGCGCGTTCATCGTCCGTGAGGTCAGTCACGATCTTCCGGGTGGTATATTCCGCCAGGTGCGTGCCGGTCAGTTTCTCAACACCGATCTCATAGACCTTGCCGCCGATCAGCCGTTCGAGCTCGGTATGCAGGCCGTCCTCGCGCTCGTACGTCGCGGTCAGGCCCAGCCGGTATGGTGCGACGAACAGCTCCGCGATGCTCGAATACCCGGGCGAGGGCAGATGGTGCACCTCATCAAAAATCAGGAGCAGGAACCTGTTTCCGAGCTCATCGGCACGCAGGTACGCGGTATCGTAGGTCGCCACGGTAACGGGTTGCAAGTCGTGTGCTTCACCGCTGTAGGTGCCCACCGTAATGTTAAGTGCCTTTTCAAGCTCACGACGCCACTGCCGCACCAGCTCCAGGGTCGGCACGACCACCAGCGTCGGTACGTTCAGCCTGGCGATTGCCGTGATCCCGATGACCGTCTTGCCCGCGCCGGTTGGTAGGACGAGAACGCCCTGCTTCGTATGCAGCCAGCGCTTTAATGCGTCCGTCTGGTAATCACGCAGCTTCACGGTATCCCGTAACGCAGGCATCGGCGGGATGTCCAGAACGTCATCCGTGTAGTCGAGCCGGGAGAGCTTGAGGTACTCGATGATATCTTTATAGAAGAGCGGCAAGCACCGGTAAACGCCCGAGCGCGCGTCCCAGACGGTATGTGGCAGTTTGAAGTTGCTCGTGACGGCGAGCGTCCCCTTTTCGTAGCGTACGGCGATCACGGTTTCTCAGCATTAGTTAGTTAGTACGGCATGAACGATTAAATGATGAGCCCGTGCAGCTGCTTTGGTGCTTAAAACCGCGGCTGGCCTCGCAAGGCCCCCGTGGGCTATATAAGCCTCCAGCCCTGTTCTTATGGCAATGAGTGGCAACGTATCGTATTTTAATGGGGCCGTGGAGACGCTGGATCGCGGCGATCTCGATGCGCTTATCGATGAGCGTATCCGCTACACGGTCACCTTTGCGAACGAGCATTCACCCTTCTACCGGCGTTGGTTCCGCGAGCATAAGATCAACCCTGGGAGCATCCGCGTGCACGAGGATCTGCGCGAACTGCCGATCATCTCGGGCCAGACGATCCGGGAGCATCAGCCCCCCGAAACGCCTGAATTCGAGTTCAAAAGCCTCGACTGGCGTGAGGTCTTCACGCTCCATGAGACCAGCGGCACGAGCGGCACGGGGAGTGGATCGACCTCGTATTAACCGCAAACGGTTCTTCACGCTCCATGAGACCAGCGGCACGAGCGGCACCCCGAAGGCCTTCTTCCTCTCATGGGCGGACTGGCAGCGGTACGCCGAGAAGTACGCGCGAATATTCGTGTCGCAGGGGTTCGGGCCCGGCGATCGCGTGGTCGTCTGCGCTTCCTACGGGATGAACGTGGGCGCGAACACGATGACACTCGCGGCACAGAAGGTCGGCATGACCATTATCCCGGAAGGTAAATGCGCCTTTCCGTTACGTATCTTGCAATCGTACAAGCCGACGGGCCTTGTGGGGAGCGTCTTCAAGCTCATACGGCTCGCGCGACGGATGCAGGCCGAGCATATCAGACCACCGGACTCGAGCGTTGAGCGGCTGGTGGTCGGTGGTGAGAGTTTCGCTGATGAGTCGCGCACGTATCTCGCGGAGCTCTGGGGTTGTGACGTTTACAATACCTACGGGAGCACGGAAGGCACGATGTGCGGCGAGTGCAGTGAGCTGAAGGGGCTCCATGTACCCGAAGATATGGTGCATCTGGACGTGTATGATCCGCATCTGGCGGACTTCGTGCCTGAAGGCGAGTGTGGTCGCATGGTGCTTACCACGCTCCTGCCCGTGGGTGAGACATGCGGCACGCTCCTGCTCAACTACGATACTGAGGATACGACCGTTGTGCTCTCACGAGACCGCTGCACCTGTGGACGAACGCATCTGCGGATCATGACTCCACAGCGCGAGGCCGAGACCTTCTGGGTCGCGGAGACGCCGTTCAACCGTGTGGACGTCGAACGCGGCGTCTTCCAGCGTGAGAACATGGAGTACCTGACGGGCGAGTACGAGGCGTTCCTGTATGGTGGCGATGATGAGGGCGAAACCACGATGCGGGTGAGCGTCGAGTGCTTCGACCCGGAGAAATGCGACCGGGCGGCAGTCGAAGATAACTTTCTCAAAGCGTTCTTCCAGTACAAACAGCGGCTGGCAGAGGCGCACGCAGAAGGGACATTTGCCATTATCTTTAACTTCGTCGGGCCTCAGGACCTGGAGCTCTACCGTGTCAAGGGTCGCCCAAAACGCATCGTGGATCGGCGCTAGAGCCGCTTACGCCTGTGCATGCATGCATGCATGCATGCATGCGTGCGTGTGTGTGAGCGCTATCTCCGGCAGTCGCGGACCAGCTCCGCTTCGTTCTCCCGCACCAGGTGCTTGACCAGCTCGAGCTCTTCACAGGACCCGAAACGAGCTTCCGTTTTTGCTAATACTTCCTCTGCCGTGAGGGAAGGTGCCATCCTGACATAATCCAGCACATAATGTAAATACCACGCTGTAACGTAAGCGCTCCCCTTACGCTGCGTGAACCGCAATTGGAGATACTTCGGGATTTTCATGATCGTCTCGAAGTCGTGCGACCAGGCCAGCGGCAGAATGAGCCGCTCACCCTCCCGTTCACAGAACTCCCTGAATCCCGCGCAGGAATCCGGGAAATCGCTCAGATGATTCACGAACCGCGTAACGTCCTCAGGCAGCCTTAGCCGAGCCGCCCACTTCTCGTGTACCTCCCAGGACGGCATAGCGCTTCAGCGCACGCGACTGCCCGCAGGCACGTCCTTATCAGGATGCAGGAGAATCGGCTTACCACCGACCTCCGCGGCCAGGATCATGCCGCGACTCTCAACACCCATCAGCGTCGCCGGCTTCATATTCGCCACCAGGGGCACAAGCTGCCCGATCAAAGCCTCCGGCCGGTACTCGTCCGCAATACCGGCAACGAGCTGCCTCGTCTCGCTCCCCAGGTCCACCTCCAGTCGAAGCAGCTTCTTGGTTCCTTTTACCTGCTCGGCCGCGACGATCTTCCCGATACGCAGATCCAGCCGCGCGAACTCATTCATCTCTATTATCGCTTCTTCCGCCATGCTCTCGACCTCTTTCTATCGCTAAGAAAGCAGTTGCATCACTAAAGTACCCAAACTCCGCAAATTAACCCATAGGTAGCGCCTCAGGGAAGAGCGAGCACATCTGTCGTGCCCGCTTGGGTATCTGTGCGAAGTACTCACGTCCACTCCGTTCCACGATCTTCATCACC
>DSCO01000067.1 GCA_011049045.1 Methanomicrobia archaeon
CCGCGATTTGAAAATCGAGCTCTACATCGAGTACGTCGAGTTCCGTAACCGCCGCGGGCATACCCAGCAGTGCGCTCAAATTCGGCGTCGTACGTCCCTCATCGCCGGAGATAAGCTCCTTCACGTACAGACCCGCATCGCACGTTACTGCAATAACCGCTCGCTGTGCTCCCTCGTCAAAGGAAACCAGGCGTGCACACGTTACTCGTCTTCGACGTACCAGATCCGCGCGCCGGTGCGCGACACGGCGCGGTGTGCGCTGCTCGATCTCGATATCGTTGAGCGCCGCCAGTGCTGCTCTCAGGTGCTCTTCGGCAGGCGGCTTCTCGGCCGTCTCAAAACTGATTACGGCACGATAGGTCTTCTCCGCCTTCGCGCTCTTCACCTGCGCGACCGCCTCCTTCTGCACGTACTGCAACTCGAGGACCTCGATCTTGCCCGCGTTCTCGTAGTTCACCTTCGTTGCCGCTTCTCTGAGATTCACGAATCGGCGATGCGGCTCTTTTATCTCCAGCACCACCGGACGGCCGGAGCCCACCATACGCGCATCGATGTCCTCACGCCCCGAGCCGTGCAGCACCATGTCCGTACCCTGGAACAGCGGCAATAAAGAGCCGCTGATCAACTCCTCAACGGATTCCGGGTACATCCGTCCGGTGAAATTGCAGCGCGCACAGCCCATGCCTCGGCAGGCGCGACAGAACCATCTCGTCTGTGGTATGCCCCGTTCGAACTTCCTGTAGCGTCCGTAAAGGTACACCGCATTCGACTGCACCTCGACGGTCTCGGTCCAGAGATTGAGCACAACGACGAGTTCGGGCCGCGTGAATTCCACGGTCTTGCCCAGCCTGCGCTCGAGTATCTTGCCCACCTCGCGATTCAACTCGGCCTTCAGCGGCTCCGCCGACTCAGCACCGGTAAGCTCCCAGAGCAGTTCCTCGTTCTCAGAGAGCAGGCCACTGACCTTCGTGCCCACCAGAAACGTCGAGAATTCGTAGTCACGCAGCGCATCCGCAGCCTTTGCGGCCCACTCATCCACCGTCTCGAAGAGGCCGTTACAGACCCAGCACGTGCCCGTAGAAATGCCCGCACCGCGCACCTCCAGCAGCGCCTTGAGTGCCTGCCCGCGCTGCTCGTTGGAGCGGCCAGTCGCGATCCTGGCGAACTGCCGGCCGAGGCAATGGTCGCAGATCGGGCCTTCGCTGATGATCGCCCGTGCTCGATTCACGATCTCCTCAGTCGCCAGGGGATCCGCATCGGAAGTGATGAGTGTCATCGTTCGTCACCATAAGGAGAGTGTAATACTCGTTGCCTTAAGTTCTCTGTTCCGCTTCGGTTACAAGAGCCGTTTCCGCCGTCCGGAAAACACACCGTATGCCAGATGGTTCAGGGGCATGCACTACGGGCGGACTGTTATAGCAAAGATCACCGTTGCAAACGAGTGAAACGAAGAAGAAAGGGAAGAAGGAAAAAATAAAAAGAGGAATGCCATAGCCGTACCATGCTATAGCACTGGAACGCAGTTCAGTGTTCACCTCAAAACGTATAAATCGTTTATTCCGTAACTACTTCTGCAAATCCGACTCTCCTCGCTATTTTGGTCACCCGAACCTTGACGTTGTCGCCTTTCTGCGTGTTCGGCACAAAGACCACAAAGCCTTCGATTCGAGTAATACCATCGCCTTCGCGACCAACGTCCTCAATGGTGACGTTATAGGTCTCGTCGACGGTAATAGGGGCGGTAAAACCCCGTCTTTCTTCTCCAAAAGCCATGCCTTACAGACCTCCTAACTTTCTTGTTTCGCTTGTACTACCCGTAATACGTTGAGCACCTTCAATGAAAGGCGCTCAGTTCCGTGGTAGCACGTGAAATACCATTTGAGCTAGAAGTATATAAAGAACGCATCGTGAATGCTCGCTCAGCTCCTGTGTCTGCGCCTATCAGGTCAATCGGTACGGGCAAGATAAATTGTTCATCCTCATACCCCCTCGGTCACGAGACCCGTGCTAGCATTTAAAACGATCGCGGACTATGTAGAATCAAAAGGTCCGTATTGGCCGTTTCCTTGGGCTGACGTCACCTTCACGGAACCGAACATGACTACCCGAGACACCTCCTCGTTCCCCTTTCCGACCGTGCGCGAGGGCCAGCGGGAGTTTATGGAAGACGTTTGGGATGCTCTTGAGTCGGGAGGGATCCTCGTTGCGCACGCGCCGACCGGTATCGGGAAGACCGTTGCCGCGCTTCTGCCCGCCGTGCGCTACGCGCTGGCAAACGATAAGATCGTCTTCTTCCTCACCTCGAAACGCAGTCAACACAAGATCGCAATCGAGACGCTCCGGTTGATCCAGCGGCAGGCGAATCTCCCCTTTTCGGTCGTTGATATCACCTCGAAGCAGTCCATGTGCCCGCGTGCCACCGCGCTCTACCGGGAATACAGTTCGCTCTTCCACGAGTTTTGTCGCGCGGAGCAGAAGCGGAAACGCTGCAAGTACTATCTGAGGACCGATGATCAAGCGCTGCAACGGATTTGGGAGGAGATCATGCATGTTGAGGAGCTCTGTGACTGGTGCACCGTTCGCGGCGTTTGTCCGCACAGAGCAGCACTCGAGGTCGCTGCACGTGCTGAGGTCGTGGTCTGCGATTATAATTATATCTTCGATCCCGGCATCTCTGAAGCGGTGCTGGAGAAGCTCGCTGCGGGCCTGGATGACCTTATCCTCATCGTTGACGAAGCGCACAATCTCCCGGATCGTATCCGAAATAATCTCAGTAACTCCCTGCGTCTCGCGACGCTCACGAGCGCTGCACGCGCGATCAGGTATGTAGATCGCGAGATGCAGGGCAACCTCATGGAGCTGGAGACGATCTTCATGAAACTGGCGAAACGCGCGAGTGACACCCGTGCTGTTGAGATACCCGTGGACCGTGATTTCCTGCTCGATGAGATGAGCAAAGTATTGCGGCGCCGGATCGAGACGATCAGCTACGACGAATTCGTGAATACGCTGCTGAGCATCGCCGGAGAGCTTGCGGAAACCGATGAGGCTTCGACAGTTGACCCTGTGGGCAGCGCATCCGCATCAGATGAGCGGCGCACGTTGGAGCACCGGCTTCAGCAGGTGAAGGTGCAGAAGAGCCAGCCGGCGAGCACCACGCTGAGCTCACGCTTCGGCCGGGAGCACGAGGAAGCACAGCGGCATATCCTTAACGTCGCTGAGTTCCTGGACCGATGGCGAACTGAAGAGCGATGTGTTCGTATCTTCTCGCTCGCGCAGCCGGAGAATCCGCTGCTTTATTTCAAGCTCCTTGACCCCTCGGTCGTCAGCGCGCCGATCTTCTCGCTCGCGCACGCGACCGTCATGATGAGCGGCACCCTCTGTCCGACGGAGATGTACGCCGATGTGCTCGGCGCAACACCTGCGCGAACGAAGGGCAGGTCGATCAGGCTGCGCGATTATGCGTCCCCGTTCCCCCCGGAGAACCGTCCGGTTGTCGTTACCAAGGGGCTCACCACCAAGTATACGAAGCGGAGCGAAACGATGTACCAGAAGCTTGCCACGAAGATCAGCGCGGTGGCACAGTCCGCTACGGGCGGTATGGCGGTCTTCTTCCCCTCTTACGCGCTGCTCAATGACGTCGCCGCATTCTTACCACCTGAGCTGCAGCAGCGGATAATTGTGGAGCGGCGGACAATGGGCAAGGAGGAGAAGAACCGTCTCTACGAGCTCTTACGTGATACCGCCGACGGCATCCTGCTCGCGGTGCAGGGCGGCTCCTTCTCCGAGGGTATGGACTACGAAGCCAATACGCTTAAGACAATCATCGTCGTCGGGCTACCTCTGAGCCCACCAACGCTCGAGGTGAAGACAATAGAGGACTATTATAGCGGTAAATTCGGGCCAACTAAGGGGCGACTGTACGGATATCTCTATCCCGCGGTCACCAAGGTGCTCCAGGCGGCAGGCCGGGGCATTCGCAGCGAGCACGACCGCTGCATCATCGTTCTCATGGATTACCGGTTCGCCCAGTTACCCTATCGGAACTGCCTCCCGCCGGATTATCACGTCATCCTGACCGACCGTGCAGAAGAGCAGTGTCGCAAATTCTTTACGTGAATCCGGAATCACTAGAAATTGTCATCCAGGTCCTCGAGCTCATTGCCAAACTCCGCTTCCACCTCGCGCTCGAGATCCGACCCGGAACCTTCGCCCAACGCGGCCTCCAATAATTCCATGATCGAATTCCAGGTAGCAAATGCTTTGCTGCGATCGAAGGGGAAATTAAAGGACTTCCGTGCCCAATCGCTCTCGGCGATCTTCTTGCCGTCCATCCTGCGGACCCAATGCTGCTCGATGGAGATGAATTTACCGTAATTCCCCTCCTTGACGAGGCCACGCCACACCTTCTTCGGAGTACCGTCCTCATTCTTCAGAATCACACGATAGCCAACGTCCAGTACTGTCCTTACATTCGGTCTTATTTCGCTCATAGGCTCTTCCCACCTTATTTCACCCACACACCTCACTTACCTTAAGATTATTCGCGCATATATAAAAGGTACCGACCCGAGCAGCTGAACCTCCACAGACCGTTTGAGGCTAAACGGGGCGTTAGACGGTGCTGCTCTTATCTTTCCTTTTCTCTCCTCGCTTCGCACTCTTCTTTACCGGCGCTTTGGCGCCGACGCTCCGTTTACCGAATTTCCTGCTCTCCTTTCGCTCAATGTACCAGCGCAAGATCCCGGCATTCAGCAACCACGTGTTCAGCAGATCCATCACGAGCCCGAAGAGCAGCACGAGCGAGAGATCCCGTAAGATAGGGATCGGTGCGAAATAGGCGGAGAGGTAATGGATTGTGGAAGAAACGAGGAACAGGGCAACGACCGCGGAGAGTGTGGTAAAGGTCATCGTGACGCCAGTCTTCATCGTGCTCCTGATCTTCTCGTCCACATCGCCCTTCTTACGCAGCAGATTCGTCGTGAGCAGGATGTTCGAGTCCACCGAATAGCCGATGAGCATGAGCAACGCGGCAACCGTGCCCAGCGAGAGCTCCAGACCGATCACGTTCATACAGGCGACGGCGACGACGATGTTGGAAAATGCCGCGATGATGACCGCAAACGGGGGCACCAGCGTGCGAAAGACGATGAAGACGACGATAGCCATCAGGATAAAGGCGATGATAATCGCGTTCACGGCCTGCCGCTGCAATTCCTTCGCGAAGAGCGGGCTGATATCACGCAGCTCGAAAGAGCCAAACTCCGATTCTGATCCGTAATCCTGCTCCAGTTTGGCGATCAGAGCATCCTTCTCCGTCTCGCTCATCTGGCCGAACTCGATGCTCTTCTCGTGCGCGGCGCCGGTGTCGCGTATGGAGGCAACGGGGAAGTCGGCGAAAGTCACCTCCAGTTGCTCTATCGTCTCGGTTGTCTGCACCTTGACCACCGTCCCGCCCACGAAATCCGTTCCGAGGCGTACCGGTGAGCCCACCAGTACCTGGGTGAGCGCGATGATGAAGACTGCGATGACCAGAATGCTCAGGGGTATTACTATTAACCGCTTCGCCGGATATTTGGTGACGTCTATGCGCTCGAATAACCGCTCAAAGACGGGGGACTGCATGCAAGAACCTTTATGGTTGGTGAATAAAAACCTTCAGCATTCTGCGGGCTGATGCATATATATAGACAGAGAAGGTATTTCTTGAGATGCGCCTCTGTAAAGAACAGAGTGATGAGCCGATTTGAACTGCCGCTCAGGGGTGCGGATGAACAGGATTTACAGCGGTTAAGCGATAGTATGGGGCTTTCGCTCAGTCTGGATGAGCTGCGACGAATTCAACACTACTTCGCGGTGCAGGGACGCGATCCGACCGACGTGGAGCTTCAGAGCATTGCACAGGCGTGGTCGGAGCATTGTTGCTACAAGAGCTCGAAGAACGTCTTGAAAGAGTACGTATTCGGGATCGATGCGCCGCAGAATCTACTGGTGATTAAAGAGGATGCAGGTGTGCTTGAATTTGATGATGAGCACGCCTACGTGGTCGCTTTAGAGAGTCACAACCACCCCTCGGCGATCGAGCCGTACGGGGGTGCGGCAACGGGTATCGGCGGTATCGTGCGTGATGTGGTCTGTATGGGCGCGCAGCCGATCGCCTTGATCGATCCACTGTTCTTCGGCCCGCTGGATCATCCGTACGAGCTGCTCCCCCAGGAGGTGAAGCACCCGCGGTTCTTATTCGATGGTGTGGTCGCGGGGATACGTGATTACGGGAATCGTATCGGTATCCCGACCTGTGCGGGTATGGTGTACTTTGAGCAGGGCTACCTGGGCAACTGCGTGGTGAACGTCGGCTGTGTGGGAATCATGAAGAAGGCGGACCTGAGCCGGAGCATGGCGAAGCCGGGTGAAGTGCTCGTGCTGGTCGGAGGGAAGACGGGCAGAGACGGCATTCATGGCGTTACCTTCGCTTCCGTTGAGCTGACCGGTGAGGAAGAGACCCGGAGTGCCGTGCAGGTGGGCGATCCGATAACGAAGGAGCCGCTTATGCATGCGATCCTGGAGGCGAACGAGAAGCGGTTGATCAGCGGCATGAAGGACCTCGGTGGCGGTGGGCTCTCGTGCGCGGTGAGCGAGATGTGCCATGCAGGCGGTTGTGGTGCGGAGATCCATTTGGAGCGCGTGAAGCTGAAGGAGGCGGGTCTGAACCCCTGGGAGATCTGGGTCTCCGAGTCGCAGGAACGATTCTTACTGGCGTTGAAGCCCGAGCGGGTGGACGAGGTGCTGGCGCTCTTCGCGATGTGGGACGTAGACGCTGTGGTGCTGGGCGAAACGAGCGAAGAAGCGACGGGAGCGACACCGCGAATCCGCATTTGGCACGACGGTGCGCTGATCTTCGAGCTGGAAACGGACTTCCTCGTCTCGTGCCCGCTGTACTCGCGTCCACAAGAGGTGCGGGTGCGGGAAAACGAGGCACTACCGACGATTCCAGAACCGTCCGATTACAATGCACTCTTATTGCGTCTGCTTGCGGCAGCGAACATCGCGTCTAAAGAGGCGGTGATCAGGCAGTACGACCACGAGGTGCGTGCCGCCACCGTGATTAAGCCGCTTCAGGGATGTCGTGGCTCTGAGACCCACGGTGATGCTGCTGTGCTCAAGCCGCTGGAAGACTCTTTCCGTGGGCTCGCAATCACCTCTGACGTGAATCCTGCCTTCTGCAAACTCAATCCGTTCTGGGGTGCTGCGAGCGCGATCGACGAGATCTGCAGGAACTTGACCGCAGTCGGGGCGGTACCGCACTCTTTTGCCGACTGCCTCAACTTCGGCAATCCCGAGAAGCCGGACCGCATGGGCGATTTCGCAGAGTGCTGTCGCGGGCTTGGATACATGGCGTCCGCGCTGTGTGTGCCCTTTGTAAGTGGTAATGTGAGCTTCTATAACGAATCTGACGTTCTGAACGAATCAATTCCACCGACACCCGCGATTCTGGGTATTGGTATCTGCGAGGACGTGCGGAAGTGCGTTACGGTTGACCTGAAAGGAGCGGGCAACCCGCTGTATCTCATCGGTGAGACAAGAGCGGAGTTGGGTGGGAGCGAGTATTTCAGGTTACGCGGTTCTGATGCGGGCAGTGTCCCACGAACCGATCCTGCGGTGCTGCAAACGAGCATGAACGCGCTACGAACCGTGATGGACGCAGGTTCAATACTGAGCTGCCATGACGTTGCGGAGGGCGGTCTCGCGGTAACGATCTGCGAGATGGCGATCGGTGGGGATCTGGGCGTTTCCGTTGACGTTGCGACCGTAAACCCCGGACTACGAACAGATTTTGCGCTCTTTTCCGAATCGAACTCACGCTGGGTGGTCGAGGTGGCGCGACCGGAAGCAAGCAGCTTCGAGACGATCATGAGCCGCCGTGACATTCCTGTACGGGCCCTGGGTGAGACCACACGAGCGCGGCAGATCACCCTGCGTGACCGGCAGAGAACAGTGGTAACGATGCCCCTCGATGAGCTTTGGAAAGCGTGGCGTGGAACCATTACATGAGCTGAGTATCAGCCAGCCTCACGGTGCGAGCTCAACTTTCTGCTCTAGCACACCGTTCTCGTTCTTGATCGGGCGGAGCGCTTTTTTACTCAGGGCGATATTGGGAAATAGGAGATGCCGAAGCGAGAAGAAATCAGGAAGGTGCTGGTTATCGGGTCGGGCCCCATCGTGATCGGCCAGGCCTGTGAGTTTGATTATTCAGGCACGCAAGCGTGCAAGGCGCTGCATGAGGAGGGTTATGAGGTCGTGCTGGTGAATTCCAATCCCGCGACCATTATGACCGATCCTGAGATGGCTGACCGGACGTACATCGAGCCGCTGACCGTTGAGACCATCACGAAGATCATCGCGAAGGAGCAGCCGGACGCATTGCTACCGAACCTTGGCGGACAGACGGGTCTGAATCTTTCCGCGGAACTCAGCAAGCGCGGTATTCTGGAGCAGTACGGGGTAACGATCATCGGTGTCGAAGCCGATGCGATCGAGCGCGGCGAGGACCGGATTGCGTTTAAAGCGACGATGGCGAAGCTGGGGATCCCGATGCCGCGGAGCTCGCCCGCGTATACCGCGGATGAAGCGGAGCGGATCGCGCAGGAGCTGGGCTATCCCGTGGTGATCCGCCCGGCCTATACGCTCGGTGGCACGGGCGGCGGACTCGTTTATAACGTCGACGAACTCCGTACGATCGTGACACGCGGTATCGCGGCGAGCCTCATCGGCCAGGTGCTCGTCGAGGAATCGGTTCTGGGCTGGGAGGAGCTTGAGCTTGAGGTGATCAGGGACAGAAAGGGCAACCGGATCACCGTCTGTTTCATCGAGAATGTGGACCCGATGGGCGTGCACACCGGCGACAGTTTCTGTGTGGCGCCGATGCTGACCGTACCGGAAGCGTTACAGCAGCGATTGCAGGAGTATTCCTACCGGATCGTGGATGCGATCGGCGTCATCGGCGGCACGAACATCCAGTTTGCGCACAATCTCGAGGATGACCGTGTTGTGGTCATCGAGATCAATCCGCGAACCTCGCGGTCGTCGGCGCTGGCCTCAAAGGCGACCGGGTTCCCGATCGCCAGGATCTCTGCGAAACTCGCCACCGGTATCACACTCGACGAGATACCCTATTATAAGGGCGGCACACTCGACCAGTATAAGCCAACCGGGGAGTACGTGGTGGTGAAATTTGCGCGCTGGGCGTTTGAGAAGTTCCCGCAGACACGCGATATCCTGGGCACGCAGATGAAAGCCGTGGGCGAGGTGATGAGCATCGGTCGCACCTTTACAGAAGCGTTTCAGAAGGCGATCCGCTCGTTGGAGATCAAACGCTACGGCGCCGGCGGTGCGAAGGATTTCGGTACCTGCTCGCTTGACGAGCTGAAGGAGCGGCTGCTCTTCCCGTCCAGCGAGCGCATCTTCATGATCTACGAAGCGTTGCGCAAGGGTATGGCGGTAGAAGAGCTGTACCAGCTCACAAAGATCGGGCGGTGGTTCATCCAGCAGATGCGGGAGCTGGTGCTCTTCGAAGAGGAGCTCAAGCAGTATCGAGGGAGGGAGCTATCCGCTGAACTGCTGAAGGCGGCGAAAGCGCACGGCTTCTCGGACCGCTATCTCGCACAACTGCTCGGGAGGACGGAACGCGAGATCCGGCAGCAACGCCTGAACACGGGCATAACAGCGTGCTATGAGGCCGTACCGGTGAGTGGCGCGGACGGCGCGTATTACTATTCAACCCATAACGCGCCCGATTCGGTAACGGTTTCACCCGGGCCGAAGATACTGATTCTGGGCGGTGGTCCGAACCGCATCGGACAGGGCATCGAGTTCGATTACACCTGCGTGCATGCCGCTTTTGCGTTACGTGAAGCTGGGATCGAGTCGGTGATGGTGAACTGCAATCCCGAGACCGTTTCGACCGATTATGACACCTCGGACAAGCTCTACTTCGAACCACTCACGGTTGAAGATGTCCTGAACATTTACCAGAAGGAACAGCCGGAGGGTGTCATTGTGCAGTTTGGCGGTCAGACGCCGCTGAACATCGCCAAGGAGTTGCACGAAGCGGGTGTGACGATCCTGGGCACGAGCCCGGCGAGTATCCATCTGGCCGAGGATCGCGAACTGTTCAGAACGATGATGAACGAGCTGGGGATCCCGCAGCCTGAGAGCGGTACGGCGCGGTCGGTTGAGGAAGCGCTCGCGGTGGCGCGGGAGATCGGGTTCCCCTTGATGGTGCGCCCTTCATTCGTGCTCGGCGGGCGTGGTATGGAGATCGTGTATGACGAGCAGATGCTACTCGATTACGCGCGTGCGGCGGTGGATATGAGCCCCGAGTATCCGATGCTCATCGACAAGTTCCTGGAGCAGGCGATCGAGGCTGAGGTGGACGCGATCGCGGACGGCAAGGACGTGTACATTGCAGCGGTCATGGAGCATATCGAGCTGGCGGGCATCCATTCGGGCGATAGCGCCTGTGTGATCCCTTCACGGAACATCAGTACGGAACAGCTCGCGAAGATCGAAGCGTACACGAAGAAGATCGCGGAGACGTTCCAGGTCGTCGGGCTCATGAATATCCAGTACGCGATCGCGAACAACGGTGAGGTGTACATACTGGAGGCAAACCCGCGTGCCTCGCGGACAGTACCACTGGTGAGTAAGGTGACCAGCGTGCCGATCGCGAAGGTAGCGACGAAGGTGATGTTGGGCAGGAAGTTACGTGATCTGTTGCCCTCGCTGGAGCGAGGTGATACGAAGCTCCCGTACTATGGGGTTAAGGAGGCCGTTTTCCCCTTCAACATGTTCCCGGACGTCGACCCGCTGCTGGGGCCGGAGATGAAGAGCACCGGCGAAGTCCTGGGCATGGCACCCTCCTATGGTCTCGCGTTCTACAAGGCTGAGGAAGCGGCGAGTATGCAATTGCCGGTCGAAGGCACGGTCCTTATCTCAGCGACGGACGCGGATAAGGAAGAGATCTGGGAGGTGGCCGATCGGCTGAGCAAACAGGGATTCACGGTGAAAGCGACGAAGGGCACGAAGGCGTTTCTCGCAGAGCGCGGGCTCGCAGCTGAGCTGGCGATCAAGCTGGGCGAAGGCAGGCCGGATATCACCGATGATATCCGGAACAGGCAGATCAATCTGGTGATCAATACGCCGGCAGGCGGCAAGGGTAAACATGACGACAGCTATATCAGGATCGCCGCGATCCAGCACAAAGTACCATATATCACCACGACGGCGGCCGCACGGGCAACGGTCGCGGGCATCGAGACGGTGAAACGCGGCAAGGCGGACGTGAAGGCGCTGCAGGATTATCATCAGGAGCTCGCGAGTTCGTGAGCAGTGGTGCGGCGGAAATAATATGTAGCCGAACCTTCATTGTTACTACTAAGCGGTCTAATTATACCGTCCCGAGAGGAGCGCTGATTGGTAAAAATGGATAAGAAATGTCTTGGTCCTACGAACGTGGTTACACCGACGCTTGTTATCAAGCAGTGCCCGCACTCAGATGTAGAGCTCTTCGCTGACGAGCAGCAGGTACGCTGCAGCACCTGCGGCGCCGTTGTCCGTAAGTGACCTGAGTGGCACTACGTCTAACGCATGAACCGGGAGCCGTTAAGAGAACGTATGTATAGCCTTGCATTTATTATATTATCGCCAGACACCAAGGTATAGTGGGGGAACGGTCAATGAGTTTACTGGAAGTGGATGACAGATCGTGGGAGCGTGAGGTGGAGCTCTCAGAGCTGCCGGTGCTCGTGATGTTCTTTGGCCCCACGTGCCCGTACTGCAAAGAGATGGAGCCCCATTTCTTACGATACGCGCTCGAGTACGAGGGGCGGGTCAGGTTCGCGAAGTTGAACATCGTTGAGAGCACGTTCACCGCCGAGCGCTACGGCGTGATGGCCACACCGACCTTCACCTTCTTCTGCCACGGCACACCGGTACAGAACCTCGCGGGCGCCGCGTATCCGACGCTGCTGAAGCGGTTGATAGAGGAGTCGCTCGAGCACGGCGAGGCATGCCGTGATAAATCGACACCCGTACGATTCGATATGGCGTATGGGTAAGCGGGCAGAGATTTCAGTAACCGAGTGACCTTTGCAACAGAACCGGAAGAACGTGCTGCCTAGCGGTCTAGTTTGCAGTAGCGCGTGGACAACATCCGAGCTTTGGAAGTGCGGTATTGACCAAAGCGCGTCACGTCCGATAACTATTCTGCCGCAGATACGGCGTGCGATCGAATCCGCCCTTGATACTGGGTGGAAAAGCCCCTTCAGTGCACCCCGCAAAGCTTTATAAGCGCGACCGCAGAAGAGAAATCGAGTGGAGGTGAGTTAAGCTACCAACGGAAGGAAGGTCAGTTTTGCGTCACGCTGGCGTTCTTCTATATGACCCGGTTCGACTGTTTTCGCTGCGGGAAGTGCTGCATCTCCTTCATTGACCGAATTCACCACATTCCCACTGGATTAGCGCTTACCCCCGCAGAGGTGACGCTGTTTGATCAGGCGGACGTCCGGCCATTCCTCGGGGTGCAGACGATGACAGGCATCACTCCTGTCTGGTACCAGCTGATCAGAGCGCCCTGCCCCCATTATGATCACGACCGATTCGGGTGCGCGATCTACGAGCAGCGCCCGCTCGTCTGCCGTGCATACCCCTTTAAGGTTGTCCTGAACTACACGCGGCTCGGTCGCTGTACCTGGCTGGTGCAGCAGACCCGGAAGAACGCAGTAGTGCTGCCTGCGGAGATCGTACAGGCGAACGAGACGATCGCGGCGTACGATCGTGCGACCTTTAGGCTTATCAAGCACGAACAGGTGCGGATATTCAATTTCGAAACCGGCGCATGGCTCGCACTCCAGGACAACTGAGACGCTCTCCATATCGTCGTTCATTCGTTCCATCTTACTGATTGCGGCCATAAACTGCGGGGCTATCCATCCCCCAAGCCTTTTCATGAGCTCGCTGCATTGTATTCCTATACCTGCTGCGCGGCCATTTACGAGCACGTTAGCACATCGCAGAGGGAGGTGGTTGCGATCGCCCCGGTGATCGTTGCTGAAGATCTAAGGAAGCAGTTTGACGAGTTCGTCGCGGTGGACAACGTGAGTTTCACCGTGGAAGAAGGCGAGGTCTTCGGGTTCCTCGGCCCGAACGGCGCAGGAAAGACGACCACGATGAAGATGATCCAGTGTGTTTCACCGAAGACGAGTGGAAAGCTCACTGTCTTTGGTATGGATGTGACGACGCAGCCGCGGGAGATCAAGCAACTGCTGGGCGTAGTGCCCCAGGAGAACAATCTCGATCCCGATTTCACGGTCTTCGAGAATCTGCTGGTTTACTCACGCTATTTTGACCGCCCGCGTGCACAGGTAGAGAACATGATAGCCGAGCTGCTGGACTTCGTGCAACTGCGTGAGAAGCAGGATAAGCCGATTGAGCAGCTCTCAGGCGGTATGAAGCGCCGGCTGATACTCGCACGAGCGCTCATCAACACTCCGCGCTTGTTGATTCTGGATGAGCCGACGATCGGGCTTGATCCACAGGCCCGCCATCTCATCTGGGATAAGATCAAATCGCTCAAGGCACAGGGGATCACGGTGGTCTTAACCACCCATTATATGGATGAAGCGGCGCGGTTGTGCGATCGCCTGGTGATTATGGACTTTGGGCGAATCCTGGTGGACGGCAAACCCGACGCACTGGTCAGTGAGTACATCGGTACGGATATTGTGGATGCGGAGCACAACCCCCGGGTCATCGCATGCTTGAACCGAATGGGCGCGAAGTACGACGTATGGGGTGATACCGTGCGGGTATACACAGCGCATCCGCAGGACGTGATAGCCGCGCTCCTCAATGACTGTGGACTCGGTACGATCACCGCGCGTGCAGCGACGCTTGAGGATGTCTTCTTGAAGCTTACCGGCAAGAAACTGCGGGAATGATCATGAGCAGGGGCTATTTCACGGTGCCGAAACTGAGCAGCAGGGTCTGGAAGGTCTGGTCACGGAACAGGTCAGTTTTTATGAAGACCTGGCGGGTGAATTTCTTCCCGCCATTCGTGGAGCCGCTGCTGTATCTCTTCGCGCTGGGCTTTGGACTGGGCAGATACATCGAGTTGATCGAAGGGATGAGCTATCCGCGCTTCATCGCGCCTGCACTGATCGCGATCTCGATCATGAATTCGGCCTTCTTCGAGTGCACCTATGGCTCCTATGTGCGCATGTACTACCAGAAGACGTTTGACGCGATTATTGCGACGCCGCTGAGCATCGAGGAGGTCATTACAGGCGAGCTGCTCTGGGGCGCGACCCGCAGTCTCATTTATGCCACGATCATGCTCCCGGTAATTGCTGCTTTCGGGTTGATCGAGCTGCCGGACTCGCTCCTGATCATTCCCTTTGCGTTCCTCGCGGGGTTCCTCTTTGCCGCGATCGGGATGTGCTTCACCGCGATCACACCGAATATCAACGCCCTGAACTACCCCGCCTTCCTCTTCATCACGCCGATGTTCCTCTTCAGTGGCACCTTCTTCCCGCTTGAGCTTCTCCCGCAGCCCCTGCAGTATTTCGCGCTCGCCGCATTGCCGCTCACGCACGTCGTGGGCATTACCCGTTCACTCACCCTGGCAGAGCCGAGCGGTTTCTTCGTGCTGCACCTCGTCTGGATTTGTGTGGTCTCACTCGTCTTGTTCGTGCTCGCCGTCAACCTAATGAGACGGCGGCTCATCGTGTAGGTTCAAACGAAGGGGCAAGCCCGAAAACCTGGAGCACACGGCCGTATGTTCACCGGGCCCTTGTGCTCGCTCGCATCATTCATATCAACTACCACGCCAACGCCTGCTCGAGATCCGCGATAATATCCGCCACGTCTTCAACACCCACGGAGATCCGCACCATCTCGTCCGTGATCCCGATCTTCTGTCTGACCTCTCGGGGCACCGTCGCGTGCGTCATCGAGGCCGGATGCTGTATTAGTGTATCCACGGTGCCGAGACTCACGGCAAGCGAGCAGAGCTCCACGCGGTTCATGAGCTTACGGCCCGCCTCGAGCCCGCCCTGCACGCCGAATGAGATCATACCGCCGAACCCGCTCATTTGTTTACGCGCGATCGCGTGCTGCGGATGGCTGGGCAGCAGGGGATACCTGACCCATTCGATCCGGGGATGCGCTTCCAGGAACTGCGCCACGGCCATGGCATTGCTCGCGTGCCGCTCCATGCGCAGATGGAGCGTTTTCAAGCCGCGAATGCACAGCCAGGCCTCCAGTGGCGCCATCGTACCGCCGGTCGTATGCACGATCGGCTTCATGCGTTTCACAAAGTCCGCGCTGCAGACCACCACACCGCCCAGGAGATCGCCGTGGCCGCCGATGTACTTGGTGCTGCTGTGCACCACGACGTCTGTGCCCAGCGGCAGCGCGCGCTGGAAATAGGGTGTGGCAAAGGTATTGTCAACAACCGATAGCGCGCCGATCTCACGGGCCATCTTCGCGAGCTCTGCGATATCGCAGACTGTCAGGGTCGGGTTTGCTGGCGTCTCCGCGAAGATCATCTTCGTGTTCGGCCGTAAACAGGCCTTCACCTGCTCGAGATCAGAGAGATTGACGAAACTGACCTCGACGCCGAATTTGGTGAGGATCTTGGCGAACAGGCTATAGGTGGAGCCGTAGACGACATCGCTCGAGATCAGGTGATCACCCTTTCGCAACTGCGCGAGCGCCACCGCCGTGATGGCAGCCATGCCCGATGCGAACGGCAGACCCGTCTCGGCGCCCTCAAGCGCCGCAATCTTATCGACGAACGCGGCATGCGTGGGTGTGTGCGGTGCAACGCGCATATAGATGTAGCCCTCCTCCTTGCCCGCGAACCGTGCCGCGGCCTGCTCCGCGTCCTTAAAGACGAAGGTGGATGTCTGATAAATGGGCGTGGCATGCGCGCCGTGCTGTGGATCCGGCCCTTCACCTGCATGTACACATAACGTGTCAAACTTCCGGTTCTTCTTCATCAATTCAACCTCTTTACGTGCCAGCTAACCCGGTGATAGATAATCACCTCAACGTGCACCAGCTACAAATACCTTTCGGTTTTGGCTGGGTTACCGGTACGGCGCTCGTAGCCCAGTTATTGATTTCTGTATGCGGTATCAAGTCCGATCAATAACGAGTCACATAGTCCTGGGAGGATTCGAACCTCCGTCACGGGCTCCAAAGGCCAGTATGCTTGACCGCTACACCACAGGACTCCGAACGTACGGTAGGTACACTACACCTTCTCTCGTCAGCGTTATTAAAGGTTAGTTGAGCGTGCCGTTCTTTTTGAACTGCCGCTGCTCTCAATGCCCGATCCATGCCTAACCAGCAGCTATCTGCTATTCACGTCTCGCCCTCTTCGCCCTCTTCGTCCTTCTGCAGGTAGGCCAGTCCGAGTTCTTTGAGCAGGTTCTTATCGAGATCCTGGCGAATCGCGTAGTGTTCCATGAAGTGCTCGAACTCCGTGCGCAGTGACCTGAATGAGGGGTGCTCAGCATTGAGTGCGTGCTCGTCGTGCTGCAACTCGTACTTGATCTCGAAATGCACGGCATTCCTCGTCAGCCGCTTTAACTCCTCGAAATCGAGCGTGTGGTAGACCTGCAGGGGGATGTGCAGCACCTTCAAGCGCACGACCTTATCCTCCGGGGCTGATTCCCTGATTCGCTCGGTAATTGTGTCTCTGATCTCCTGCGCGGTCAGGTCAGTGCACAGAACAGGCTCGAGATCCACCATCGCGCGCGTCTGCAGCTCGTGGAAGCGTACTGACCGTTCGCCGTTACGGTACAGGGTTACCTCCAGGAAGCCCTTCTGCTCGCGCACCTCAGTGAAACTGAACCGCTCGGTCGAGCCCGCATAGTACACGTCATCCCGAATTCGGGTGTAGCCGTGGTAGTGCCCGAGCGCGATGTAGTCGAAGCTCAAGAGATCATGAATGGAGATGAGCTGCTCGTTGAACTCGTCCATCAGAAAGGTCTGTTTGCCCGCGCCGTAGACGCTCGCGTGAAGCAGTGCGATATTAATACCCGCCCGATCGTTATGCGCACGCAATTGCTGCTTCTCACGTTCAATATTGTCGCAGTGCGGGATCGCATGTACGGTCACGCCATCGAGCTCAACTGTTTCGTATCGGTCTTTGTAGACCGCATGCACGTGTGGGATATGCTCAAACAGGCTGAAGACGCTGCCCGTCTCCTTCAACCGCGGTGTTTCGTGGTTGCCGGCGATCACGACAAACGATATTCCCGCGGCATTCAACCTGAGCAGTTGCTCGAGCACGACGGCGATCGCGCGGTTCGTCGGGCGTACCGAATCGAAGAGGTCGCCCGCGTGCAGGATCAGGTCGGGCTTTTGGATAAGGGCGTATTCGACGAATTGCCGGAACGCGTCGTACGTATCGACCTCGCGCTGATTCAACCCGGTCTCGTCATCAATCCGCCGGTAGGCCGAGTAGCCGATATGCGTGTCCGCGACGTGCAGTATGCGCACCATGCTCCACAGAAAGAAGAGCGTTTCTGAACCAGAAAAAGCTTGTGCGGTCTAAAAAACAGCACGGGTAGCATACGATTAGGACTGCTACAAGCTCGATGCAGACGTCAGAGGACGGAACTAATAGATAGTGAGATATACGTTAAGCGCGTAAAGATAACCAACGTGGAGGCTTGAGCATTTATGAGAGCGTTAGGAATAGATCCCGGCACGAGCAGCTTTGATTTCTGCTGGCTCGATGACGAGCGTACCGCAGCGGTTCACGAGGCGTCTGTACCCACAAGTGAAGTCGCGAAATCTGCGCGGAGCCTGCTCAGCGTCGTTAAGGACGTGGCAGCCGATGTCGTTGTCGGACCATCCGCAATGGGCTTACCGGTAACGCACATATCGGCGTTGACCGATCTGGAGCTGGCGCAGGCGACGCTCGGGAAGAATACGGAGGTTGATATCGCTATCCGGCAGTTCATCATGATGCAGCAGGAGCTGAATCTGAACGTCTTCTTCACGCCGAACGTCATCCAGCTCCCGACGGTGCCCGCGTATCGTAAGCGGAACAAGGTGGATATGGGGACTGCAGATAAGACCTGCATCGCCGCGCTTGCGCTCTGGGACTACGTCAACCGAGAGGGTGGTGATTACCGTGCCGCGAACCTGCTGGTGCTGGAGTTAGGCTTCGGATTCAATGCGGTCATGGCGATCGCGCAGGGCAAGATAATCGACGGTATTGGCGGCACCATCTTCCCCGGGCCCGGGTATTTGACGATCGGCGCGATGGATCTGGAGATCGCGCATACTCTGGGCAGCTTCAGCGAGGCGCAACTCGGGTTCGGCGGTATCGCCTACGCTGCCGGGGACGTCATTCCACCTGAGGAGTACGTGACCCGGCTGGACGAGGCACGGTTCGCCACTGCCTGGAACAGCCTCGCTGAGGGCGTGGTTAAAGCGGTCGCCATGGAATTGACCGTCTTCGAACCGGCCCCGCCCGCGGAACTCATCCTCTCCGGACGGCTCACACGCGTGCCCGGGATGTATGATCGTCTGGTCGAGCATCTGAACCGGTTCGGGATACCGGTACGCAGGCTCGCGGGCTACGCGGATAAGAGCAAAGAGGCGGCGCAGGGCGCGGCATTGCTCGCGAGCGGACTCGCCGGCGGTACGTACAGCGACCTGGTAGACACGCTTGAATTACGGGGCGCACGCGGCACGGTTCTGGACCATGTGCAGTGGCCCGGGTTCAACGCCGATGAACTCATCCAGAAGAAGTTGAAGGCGATGAAGATGGCGCTCTAATTAAGCGGTGGCAATCCGTGCACCGGTGTTGTCAGCACTGACGATCGTTACGTCCGCGCGCTCCTGTGCCTCTGTTTTGATCGTTTCAGCAATGCGGTCTGCGGCTGCCGGGCTATCGATGAAGGCATACACGGTCGGTCCCCATGAGCTCTGGCCAATGCCCAGGGCGCCGCTCCGGTTCAGGAGAGGGATCAACCACTGCGAAGCGGGATTGAAGATCTGCTCCTGCACCGGCTGGTAGATACGGCCTACGGTCATCTGGATCCCGGTCAACGCCTTTCCGAACGCCTCAGCATCCTCTTCGAGCACCGCGGGTATCAGCTTCGCCGCGAGCAGGAAGTAGCCTTTATGAATGAGCTCAGCCGGCGGTTCATGCTCACGTAACGAGCCGAATGCTTCCTCTTCCGCCTCCTTATCCGGGCTCTTGGGCGCCACCAGCGGGCGGGCTAAGACGAACCGCCAGTCCTCCGGGAAATCCGCATGGAAGATCAGCGGCGGGATCAGCGGCTTTTCTCTCAGCCACACGCGCTCGCCATGTTTGACGGGGAACCCGCCGGCGACGACAAAGCCACCCTGCAGGAACGGGTAGATGCCCCCGGTTGAGGTGCGTTTCACGGCCTTCACAAGCTCGAGCAGTGGAACATCAAGCCCGTGCGCTTTCGTCACCGCTCGCGCCACGGCGAGGCTGAGCTGCGTGGTAGAGCCGAAGCCCTGATTGCGCGGTGCGGTTGCCTTCACGGTCACCCGTGCACCGGCGAGCGCGAAGGCGTCCAGAACGCGCTGAGCGTAGGTGCGCGCCTCTTCGGCTGCTGGACCCTCAATGGTGAGCGTTTCAGCCGTTTCCGCCTCGATGATCGTCCGGGGCTCTGATATCGCGAGCACGGGCGCATACCCGAACCGCCCGAGCGCGAAGGGATCGAGATCACCCAGATGGAGCCGTGCAGGCGCAGAAACCGTGATACGCATGAGCTTCTCCTGTATACACTCGCCAACGGTAAGATATAAATGTTTCCCGCGTTTTAGTTCCCTTAGACTGGTGCATGAAATGACACGAGCAATTGGTATTGACCCGGGCACGAAGAGCATGGATATCTGCGCGATCGAGGATGGCGTGGTGTACTACGAGAACCCGCTCGACAATCTCGACCTGGTGAACGAGCCTGAGCGGATACACGACGCGCTCCAGGAGGCGTTACCCGCAGATCTCATCACCGGACCGTCCGGTTACGGTGTGGAGCCCACGCGGATCGATGAGATCCCAGCAGACAGCTTCGAGGAGTGGTACTACAATTATATCCTGCTCACGACGAAGGCGGACATCCTGAAGGGTATCGAGGCGGGTATCTTCGGCGCGATACTCTACAAGAACATGACCGATTTCTCGGTCTGGATGCGGCGCGAGCAGTTCCCGGTGACCTTCATCCCGGGCGTGATCGAGCTACCGACGGTGCCCTATTACCGGAAGCTGAATAAGCTGGACATGGGCACGGCGGACAAGTTAGCGGTAGCGGTGCTCGGCGTCCACGACCAATCGAACCGGTTTGAACTACCGTATAAGGCCGTTTCGTTCATCCTCGTTGAGCTCGGGTTCGGCTATAACGCGGTCATCGGTGTCGACGGCGGCCGGATCGTTGATGGGATCGGTGGCACGAACTTCCCGGGTATCGGGTATTTAACGCTCTCCGCGGTTGATGCCGAACTGGTGCAGTTGATCGGCACATGGGAACGTAAAGACACCTTTGAAGGCGGCGTGGTCTCCATCACCGGCGAGATGGATCCGGATGCCTTTGTCAGCCGCCGCGGCGAGAAGAACGAGATCGCATTCGAGGCGATGCTGGAAGGGATCGAGAAAGCGGTGGCGGAGATGACCGTATCCGTGAACGAGCCGAAAGAGATCCTGCTTTCGGGACGCTGGACGAAAATGCCGGGGATCGCGGACGAGCTAATAACACGGCTGTCAGAGTACGCTGCGGTGCGGCCGCTCGGGTTCCTGGAAGGCGCGTCGAGGACGAAGGAGACCGCGCAGGGCTATGCCATCGTCGCTGATGGGCTCGCTGGCGGTTCGTTCAAGGAGCTGATCGCGTGGATGCAGATCGATAAAGCAAAAGGTACGGCGCTGGAGTACATCCAGCATCCGAAGTTCAAAGGCGTGCCGGAGCGGTTCGTGCGGTTTAAATAGAAGTTCGGGACCCCCTGCAGGTAAAACCAGAACATGCCGAAGGAACTAACCTCATATGTTTGTAGAATAGGATACAGAAGACAGAGACACGAATAAAGCGGGGGTTGCTGAGTTTGGAAAAGGCGCAGGGCTTAGGACCCTGTCTCGTAGGAGTCCGCGTGTTCGAATCACGCCCCCCGCAATTTTACCCTACTCTGTAGCGGATTATTGCGTGCTACCCCCTGAAGCCCATAGATCTCAGAATAGCCGTAACGCCGGTATCCACCACCTTCTCTTCAGAAGAAAAGTTGATTAAAGAATCTCTTCAATCCAACCTAAACGTGATCGCCGGTATCCAATCCTCGTGCCGCTTGCTGCTGGGTGCTGTCCACGAACACCATCTTATTCGTAGCTCAGCAGGTCGTTTCGAGCCAGTGTGCGGATAGTATCGCTAGATCAATGAAGTTAACCACACCATCCTCGTTGATATCGTAGCGTGGAAATGGTGCGGTCGTGGTCTCAAGCCAGTGTGCGGATAGTATCGTCAGGTCTATGAAATTCACGGTACAGTCTTCGTTGATGTCCCATCTACCCGGTGGTGCTCCTGCTTTTACGAGCGGCAGCCAATCGCCGCCGTTTACGATATTGCCGGAAGAATTGTAGGGAACCGATATATCTCCGAGTCCGTCACCATCAGTATCACTTCCGTTATAATCACTCCAGTAGTTGCCGCCGAGAGAGGAGCCGTTAATAATGTTTATCCCTGAAATTTTAGTGCTATTCCAGATGTTGTTGCTGTTGTCCACCGCATTGTTCGTATTGTTGAAGTAGTTGTTATAGATAAGGTTGTTGCTCGAAGAATACAGTTCAATGCCGTAGATGCTGTTTGAAACGGTGTTACTTGCCAGAGTGTTGTTGTTGCATGAAGAAGACAATAAAATGCCGCTGTTATTGTTTAAGTTAGCGATGTTACCCGTCAGCGTGTTGTTGTTGCTCGAAGAATACAGTTCAATGCCGTAGATGTTGTCTGAAACGATGTTACTCGTCAGAATATTGTTTTTGCACGAATAATCCAGTTCAATGCCGCGGTAATTGTTTGAAGCGGTGTTACCCGTCAGCGTGTTGTTGCACGAAGAATCCAGGCGAACGCCGTCCCAGTTGTTCGAGTTAGCGGTGTTGTCCGACATGTGGTTATTGTTGCTCGAAGAATCCAGGCGAACGCCGTCCCAGTTGTTCAAGTTAGCGGTGTTGCCCGTCAATTTGTTGTTGCCCGAAGAATACAGGTAAATTCCTGTGCGGTTGTTCGAGTTAGCGGTGTTGCCGGTAAGCGTGTTGTTGCTGGAAAAATGTAGGTTAATGCCATCGTCGACAATGTTCGAGTTAGCGATGTTGCCCGCCAGCGTATTGTTGTTGCTCGAAGAATACAGGATAATACCGAAACCGATGTTCGAGTTAGCGGAGTTGTCCGTCAGATTATTGTTGCTCGAAGACTGCAGGAAAATGCCGTGGCGGTTGTTCGAAGCGGTATTGCCCGTTAGTATGTTGTAGTTGCTCGATCCTAACAGCCAAATGCCGTGGTAGCTGTTCGAGTTGACGGTGTTTCCCGTCAGCGTGTTGTTGCTCGAAGAATACAGGATAATGCCTCTATAGTTGTCCGAAACATTGTTACCTGAGATGGTGCAGTGATGAACGGAGTCAAGTTGTATGCCACTTGCCACATCGGTTGCATTTCGAACGGTGAATCCCGTGATTGTCACCGAGTTTGCGGTCACGCGGAATACATCGCTGGTATTGGCCGCGGCAAACACCGTGGTGAACGCGGAGCCATGCTCTGATCGCAAGGTCAGGTTCGCCACATTCACCTCCACGTTCTCGATGTAGGTCCCGTCACGCACGATGACCGTGTCGCCAGGATCAGCGGCGGTTACTGCTGCTTGAATTGATCCACCGGGATTAACATAGTGCGTTACTGCTGCTGATGCACAGCCACCACTCACGAACGCCAGCACTGTCAGGAGTACCGCAAATAGCAAACAGTTCCAAATCCTTCTTCTTTCGCTTCTCATCGTTTCACCTCCCACCGCAGCTCCGGCAAGTCCACGGGTGCGGTAGACTAACGTGATACGGTAGGAAGGATGCCACAGATAAGACTTTCGACTTTGTGCATGCTCAACTCATGGTCGCTAGGAACTCGTCCGAACCTTCCGCACAGGCTGCGGTATAAAGCTAGAAGAAAGCGGTAACACGCAGAGAAAGACCTGCGCGCTTCTTCACTTCTAAGCTCACACAACCACGAGCGTAGCGTTCACATCTTCACTCGCATCCGCAGCATCATTCGACACGAGCTTGATGCTCACCGCGTCGCCCTGTGCAACCGATACCGCGTGCGTAGTATCTTCACCGGTAGTGCTGTTATCGAGCGTGCAGGTGATCGTCTTGTCCGCACCGTTCACGCGGACCGTGTAGCTGTCGGTGCGGCCGCCCGCGCCGGAGGCGACGCGCTGCTGCAAGTAGAGGTTGCGGAGGACCCCAGCACGCGGCACGCGGACGCTGATCTCGTTCGTCTGCGTGCTGCCGTTCCCGGGCGCGAGGTATGGTACGAGGTGCCGTTGCTGGTGATCGCGCCGAGGCACCCGAACTGCAGCAGGAGCTCTGCCTGGTACGGGTTGAAATCGCCGAACCCGAATGCGGGCGTCGAGCGCAGGATATGGCCGTTATCATCGCCGATGACTGCAATGCCGTGCCCGAGATAGCATGAGGAATGGATAGGCGAAGAGGCAATGACGCCCAGATCAACCCACGAGATGCCGAAATCAGTACTGCGGAAGACCTTGCCCCAGCCGAAGTAAGTGAATGAAGCGCCGTAGGAGCTGAGAATCTCGCCGAGGTCGGTCCAGGTAGCGCGGGCTATGTTCTGCAAACCTCAACAACTGTACTGTTTCCACCGATTCTTCACGGCTTTGCTAGTAACGTGCAGTAAGTTCGTATAGCGGGGCGGGAAGCAATGATCACGGCTATCTGCAGGGTCTGAGCCCGCGTCGTTCGAAGTACCGCTGATGGTATTCTTCCGCACGCCAGAACGTCATTGCCGGCTGGATCGCCGTTACGATCTCATTTTTGTACTTACCTGATTGCTGTAGCCGCTCTCGGGAGGCGCGAGCCTTCTGTTCCTGTTCCGGCGTATGGTAGAAGATAACTGTGCGGTACTGCGTACCGACATCCGGCCCCTGGCGGTTACGCTGGGTCGGGTCGTGGATACGCCAGAAGACGTTCAGCAGCTCGTCGTATGAAACAACGGACGGGTCATAGACGACTTCCACCACCTCAGCGTGGCCCGTACGATCGGTGCAGACATCCTCGTACGTCGGATACTCTAAGGTGCCGCCCATATAGCCCACTGACGTCTCACGTACGCCATTCACGCAGCGGAAGGCCGCTTCAACGCCCCAGAAGCAGCCTGCACCGAACGTCGCTTTCTGCATCTTTCCGTTTCTGAGTTAGGTTTGACGCAGTTATTGATAAAAGGAGGTTGGCCGTTCGAGCAAGCACACAGGATATTGAGAAGGCAAGGGGATTAATAAATAGATGGATGGATGAGGCTTTATGATGCGTATTTGAAGGAGCTTATCAGTGATCGCAGACAGGGCATAAAAGCTCACTGGCTGGATCCCAGGCTGATACCTGAGGAATACGGGGTAACGTCGCGAGAATGTTTCAATCCTCAGGGAATCGTTTTCACTCCTCGTTATCTCTGCGCCTAAACCGCATCTCCACCCACGCCTTTATCTCATCCCGTATTCGCCGAAAGCCCCTGAGCCGCTCCTCGTCCGTCCCCTCGAACGTCGCGGGGTCTGCAAAGCCCTGGTGGATGCGCTCTTTGGCACCGGGAAAGAACGGACAGGTTTCCCGTGCCGCGTCGCAGATAGTAACGACGTAATCAAAATTCGTGCCGATGAATTCAGTCACGCTCTTTGCCTGGTGCTTTGAGATATCGATCCCTAGCTCGGCCATGACCGTAACGGCGTAGGGATGCACGTTAGAAGGTTCAGTCCCTGCGCTGTACGCCTCGTACCGGTCGCCGTAGAGCGCGTTGAGAAACCCTTCGGCAATCTGCGATCGTGCCGAGTTGTGCGTGCAAATAAAGAGCACGCGCTCCTTTTTTGTCTGCTGAGACATAACCCGCTTTCCGGTTATTTCTTCTGTCCGCTCAGCCATAAATGGCTGCTACTGAGCTTACTTATACTTAGATATGCGCCCGAAGTAATCTAAGAACCGAGTACTGAATGCACCGCCTGTGTATCGTCTGTAAGGGCTCACGGTTGCTGTGCGGTCGTCAATCGTGCCCCTTGCTCGCCGCATTGCGCAAACGCACGAGATACGCCGAGTTCGCCAATACCACAGAATACTTCGGGCCGTCAACTTCGATCTTCGTCGGCCGCATCGGCTATCCGAATGTCAGAGTCGGCCCGATGTCCGTGTTAGAACCACGGGAAGCGGACCTGGAACTCGGGCGGTTCGAGGAGCCGAGCCAGTGGTTCGCGCAGAGACTTGGCATGGACGAGATCGTGGAGCTGCGCAGTGCCACACTGCGGTCGAAGCACGGCGAGCACATCAAATCGAAATCGAACTTTGTCTCGGACGTGACCGAACTCGCGCTGGCTACGAAACCGGTGGACATCGAGCTAACGTTCACGAAGAAGCCCTCGTTCAACCTCACCTTCTCTGATCTCCTGCGACCGATCGGCGCGAGCGTGAACGTGGAGCGCCTGCACGTGGCGGGGAGCCCGAAGATCCCGAAGCAGGTTGATCGCGTCGTGACCGACGAGCTCAAAGCGTTCGAAGCTGCGAACAGTCTCTATAAGCTGGGCCTCGACGTCTACAAGGTGGCGACGATTCTCTCTTCTGGTGCGTTGGGGTTGCGTCAGTCGCAGCGGATGGTCCCGACCCGCTGGAGCATTACGGCCACGGACGATATCATATTCAAGAAGCTCGCGCCTGAGATCCGGGGGTTCCCGACCATCGACGACTATTACGTCTATGAATCGTCGTACATGGACAATCACTTTCTCGTGCTGCTCATGCCAACGCTCTTCGAGTACGAGAATTTCGAGGCCTGGTTCCCGGGCTCCGTCTGGAGCGATGCGCGCAGTAAGCGTCCGGTGATCTGCGAGGAATACGAGGGCTTTATGGGCCGGAAGAAGTACGCGGAGAACGAAGGCGGCGGGTATTACGCGGCGCGGCTCGCCGTTGCAGAGGCGCTACACCGGATGAGACGGCAGGCGGGCGTTGTGGTCTTCCGCGAGATCCATCCCCAGTATTCCGTGCCACTCGGCGTCTGGGTCGTCCGCGAAACTGCACGCGACGCCTTCAGGCATCCTGGCGAGCGGTTCGCGACACAGAAGGAGGCGCTGCAGTTCATCGATACGCGACTGCGAGCGCAGGAAGGGATACCTGCCCGATTGCGTGACTTCCAGCGAGTCAGCCGAATATTGCAGCAGAAGCGGCTGACCGATTTTTAGCCGTCCTGTTTGTTCTATGGTATTGGGATTCTGGGATTCCGATGCGAGGTGAAGATAAGCTCTTAACGAAACAGAGGTACTCTTACGTACTGTCATGACGGACGTATACCGGCTTGCGAACCTCTATCGCCCCGAACAGATTCGTGATCTGTTTGAGCGAGTTAGCGAGCTGGAAACGGGCGCCTTGGTCGCGGTGAAGCTCCATATGGGTGAGCTCATCAACTACCGGTTCATTCGCCCACCGTTCGTGCGTGAGCTCGTGGCGGCAATCAGAGCTGCTGGTGCAACGCCGTTTCTGACCGATACGACGACCCTGTACACGCGCGATCGCCACAATGCTGTTGATTACCTCAATACCGCACGACAGAACGGTTTCAACTTCGCTACAGTTGGCGCGCCTGTCATCATCGCCGACGGCCTTACCGGCGAATCCGGTGTGCTGATAGGAACCGGTGGCAAACTCGTGAAAGAGATTGAAGTCGGGCAGGCGATCTACGAGGCTGATTACCTCGTGACCGTAACGCACTGCACCGGGCATCCGAGCACGGGCTATGCGGGTGCACTCAAGAATCTGGGCATGGGCTGCTGCACGAAGAACGGTAAGCGAGCGGTGCACCGGTTCTCAATACCCGAATTCGACGAAACGAAGTGCGAGCAGTGCCCGCGCTGCATCGAGGCCTGTCCTTATTCGTTCATCCAGATGGACGACGACCCCGTGATCGATCCTCAGGGCTGCGTTGGCTGTGCGCGCTGCATCAAAGCCTGTCCAACCGGTGCGATGCACCGCCCCCATGGCTGGTACGAGCAGTACATGACCGCGCTGATCGAAGCGGCAAATGCGATCCAGAAGCACTTCGCGAATAACATCTGCTTCATCAATTTCCTCACGGACGTTACGACCACGTGCGACTGCATCGTTCAACAGCGGCCGTTCATTCCTGATCTTGGCGCGCTCGCATCCCGCGATGTTGTCAGCATCGAGCAAGCCTCCTTCGAGCTCATTCAAGCCGCTGCGGGACCAGACGCAGAAGCCATGGGCGTCCATAGCGAGATCCAGTTCGCTCTTGCCGAGCAGTTACGGCTGGGAACCAGATCGTATACCGTGAGCTATCTGGAGTAAGGTCTGCGCACGCGGGGCGCTTGGCGTAGTTATATATTTATCTAACTGCGGCTCCAAAAATAATCAAGCTAGCGGTCAGAAAGGAATACTGAGCGATACTGTGGAGCACTATGAAGTGGATGGAATTGCCGCGGGCAGTTTTGATTGAGCGGGACGCCGTGCAGGAGATTGGCACGATCTGCAAGCACCTCGAGGTTGGGAAACAGGCCGACATCATTGCAGACTCGATCACGCGGAGAATAGCAGGCGAAACGGTCTGTGAACTCCTGAACGATGCGGGCTACGAGGTCGATCTGATCGAAGTGGAGCGTATCAGTTATGAGACCATCGAGACCGTGAAGGCCGTTTCAACCGAGCAGAGGACAGATGTCATGCTCGCCGTCGGCGGTGGGATGGTCATTGATACCGCCAAAATTGCATCCTTTGAGCTTCGTATACCCTTTATCTCGATCCCCACCATCGCCTCTCATGACGGGATCGCGTCGCCGCGAGCGTCAATTAAGAACGAGGACAGAACTAAACCACCCGTATCCGTACCCACACACGCGCCACTCGCGATCGTTGCTGATACCGCGATCATCTCTGCCGCACCCTACCGCTTCACTGCCGCGGGCTGCGGCGATATCATCGCCAATTACACGGCCGTTAAGGATTGGCAGCTCGCACACCGGTTACGGAACGCGGACTACAGTAGCTACGCCGCCGCGCTCTCCGGAATGACTGCGAACATGATCATCGAGAACGTCAAGGAGATAAAGCAGCGAGACGAGCCCTCTGTACGAACCGTGCTCAAGGCCCTGGTCTCCAGTGGCGTCGCGATCAGCATAGCAGGCTCTTCTGCCCCAGCTTCTGGCTCCGAGCATAAATTTAGCCACGCGCTCGATATGGTCGCTGAGCGGCCCGCCCTGCACGGGGAGCAGTGTGGCATTGGCACCATCATGATGACCCACCTCTATGGCGAGAACTGGCAGCATATCCGGAGCGTGTTGAAGGATATCGGCGCGCCAACTACCGCAAAAGAGTTGGGCGTTCACGACGATGAGCTTATCCAGGCACTCACGCTCGCGCACACGATCAATCCCGGGAGGTACACCATCCTGGGTGATTCCGGACTCACCTACGAGGCTGCGGAACGACTTGCAGTGGTGACGCAGGTGCTCGAGTAAAAGAGAGAGCGAGGAAAAATGGAAGGTCTGTGGGAGAGGTTAGCAAAAGGGGGGGAAGAGAGAATGGAGGAGGGACGTGTCGTCACATTGCTGGGTGCGAAGATTGCAAAGGTTGGTGAAGAGTTCATCTTCCTCGGGGTCTCGAAGAAGTGCGAGGAGTGTAAGTTGAAGAACGCCTGTGCGAATCTGGAGTTGGACCGCCGGTATCGAGTCGCAGTCGTTAGAAACGATGTCAAGCATGACTGCTACATTCATGAAGACGGTGTCTGTGTGGTGGAGGTGAAGGAAGCGCTGATAACCGCTGCGATTGAATCCGCATACACGTTCAAGAACTCGAAGGTCGTTTTTGAGCCGCCAAATTGCGCTGGATCAGACTGCGAACTCTTTAACACCTGCCACCCCCGGGGGCTTAAAGCGGGCGACCGCTGCACTATCCTTGAGGTTATTGGCGAGGTCCCGGGTGAATGCCCTGATGGGCGGGGGTTAAAACTGGTCACCATCCGCAGAGAAGCCACGTAACGCACGCACATACGACTGCTGCAGCACCTATACGGACTTGTCCCGGGCAATTAACCCGTAACTCCTCCTGTTTTACGTAATAGGTATGCACAGCTTCCCCAGTATATCCCTGGTCTGTTTTGGTATCTCCGCGTTAAGCCAGCGATCCTGTATTTTGAGCCGGTACAGCCGTGCTAGATGCAGAAGGACATCTCCCGGGGAGTATTTCTTCAGGAGTGCATTATCTGCAAGGTGTCTATACAGCCGATAATAAAAAA
>DSCO01000068.1 GCA_011049045.1 Methanomicrobia archaeon
GTGATGAAGATCGTGGAACGGAGTGGACGTGAGTACTTCGCACAGATACCCAAGCGGGCACGACAGATGTGCTCGCTCTTCCCTGAGGCGCTACCTATGGGTTAATTTGCGGAGTTTGGGTAAGGTATTTCGTACCGGGTTGGACCCTCTTGAAAACCTTTAAGAGAGCAATCGGTAAGTACCCTTGTGAAGTGGCTCAGTCGGCTCCGTGGCAGGGAGGAAATCGCATTACCAACCACCGTGGCTTTCGAGGAGCTCGATGCATGGTTGGCGCAGGTCTCGCAATCGCTCCTCGGTGATCTCAGTGCGAACGCCGAGCAGGGGTATACAGCGATCCGTGAGAGTCGTGCCCGACTCAGGCAACGCGTCGCTGAGCTCGAGACCGCGGACTCGACAGAGCAGGTGCCGGATCGTATCGTGAAGATCGGGTTAACGAGCAGGAAGAAGATGGTCAAGCATCTCGAAGCGATAACCGAAAAGGTCACGCTACCAGCAACGAGCGATTATCACACCATTATAGCCTTTCATCGAGAGACCACCGCGGCACTCGAATTCCCGTTCGGTAAATCGCGGACCAATATCTACTGTGTCCGCTCGCTCTTCCCGAACGAGATCAAGGAGATCATCACCGAGCTGAACCATCTGCGAAGCGGTCTCGATCTGCTGATCGCGCCGTTACAGGGCAAGGAGGAGCAGCTTCTGGCGTTAGAGCGCGTGCCGGAACTCGCGGCGAGCATCGAGGACCTTCGTGCAGAGCTCGTGCGGGAACGCCAGCATCACTTACAGCAGGAAAACGAGCTCACAACGCTCAACCAGCGAATTGAGGCTGCGCGGAAGGGGCTGCAGACGCTGGAGGCAGGCGAAGAATGGCAGCAGTTCGTCGCGCTCGAGCGCGAGCGATCGGCGTTGAAAGCGGAACTGGGCGAACTCGAGTTAAACGTGCAGAAGCTCTTCGCACCGCTCTCTAAACCGCTGACGCTGCTCATGAAACAGGACGAATCGGGCAGGCTAAGGCTCGCGCAGGCAGACCGGCGCGCGATCTTGTCGCTCCTCGAGTCGCCGGGTGAGGCACTTGAGGGCGATGTCACGGGCTCACTCACCAGTATAAAGGAACTCATTGAGAGCGATCCCACGGTATTGAAGGATCGTAAGCGCGAGAATGCGCTGAGCTGGCTGGCCAAGCTGCTCGAGCTCGATCTGGTCTCGATCGTAGAGAAACGACGGAGCTTGGAATCACAGATCACAGAACTGTCGACTTCCTGTGCACATGCCACGATAAGACAGGAGAAGGAGGAGCGCGAGCGGGCGCTTTCGGCCGCACAGGAGCAACGCACACAGGCGCAGGACGAACGTGAGCGCGCGGCAAAGCGAATTGCGTCGCTCGATGCTGATCTTGCTCATCAGAAGCAGTTCTTAGGTGCCGCACTGGCTGATCTTGCGGGCAAGGAGATCAAGCTCGTGCTCGAGGTGCCCTGAATTCACGGACGCCTCACCCGTCCCGTACAAACATAAGCGCAACGAGTATATCTTCGCTTCGTTGCTGTGCTCTGGGGATGCCCGTGCACTCATGCACGCTCGTCCCGTGTCACGGGGAACTTCTTGGCATTCCACGCGCGCATACTGCCGAGCACGTCGCAGCAGAGGTTGGTATAGCCTGCGCGGAGCAGGATGCTCGCAGCCAAGCTCGCACGGTGGCCAATATTGCAGAAAACGGAGATCGGACGATCGCGCGGGACTTCATCCAACCGATTCGGAAGCTGCCCCACGTAAATATGGAGCGCGCCTTTGATATGCCCTTCTCGCCATTCGTTCTCGTCACGCACGTCGAGCACAATAAGATCCTCGTCGCTCTCAAGCCGGCTTTTCAGCTCATCCACCGTCGAGAGCGCAAGCTGTTCAACCGGAAGGCCGGCATTGTACCACTGGACGATACCACCCTTAAGATATCCCGCAATCTGATCATATCCCAGGCGAATGAGGTAGCGGACCGCGGTCTCGAGCTCGGCACGGGACTCGAGCACCAGGAGCAGCGGGGTATCGTAAGAGAAGACCCAGCCAGCAAAGGCTGGTATCCCTCCGAGCCAGATATTGTACGCGCCCTTGATATGCGCCCCGCCAAAACCCGCTGGCGTTCGGGCATCGAGCACGACCGCGCCGTGCTCCAGTTCTTTCTTGAACTCGCTGGGCGGTAAGGGTGGTGGCAGCGAGATTCTACCCAGTCGAGGTGCGCCTTCAAGATTGTACCGCTCCATCTGGCGGAAATAGGGTGGACGTTCATGGTGCTCGCGAAGCTTCTGTGCGACAAATTCCTCCTTAGTTCGCACCTGCAGCACAGGATTTTGCTTCCGCTCGATACCTAACGTGCTTTCATTTCGCTCGCTGATGTTACTGCCGCAGACCGAGCCGGCACCGTGAGCGGGGCAGAGGATGACGCTATCGCCGAGCGGGAGAAGCTTCTCAAATATGCTCGTGTAGAGCAAACCAGCCAGTCGCCGCGCTTCATCTGGCCCGTACAGATCCGTTCGACCCGCGTCACTGACAAAGAGCGCATCGCCCGTGAAGACCATGATCGGCTCAGTACCGGTCGATCGGTCGGTCAAAACGTAGGACATGCTCTCATCAGTGTGGCCCGGAGTGTGCAGTGCGGAGAGCTCCAGACGCCCGATCTGGAATACCGCGCCCTCATGCAGCCTTGTGCCGTAGCCCCAGTCCAGACCCGGACCGTGAAAGATCTCTGCACCGGTGCGCTCAGCCAGCTCAATCGACCCGACTACATAGTCCTCATTCCGATGCGTCTCGAAGATGTACCTGATACGCAGCTCCTCACGCGCTGCAAGCTCGAGATAGATCTCGCCATCCCTGCGCGGATCAACAACCGCTGCGGTAGCCTGAGAGCCAATAAAGTACGAGTTATGCGCCAAGCCCGGCGATGTAATTCGGTTAAAGATCACACTCCTTCCCTCCTACCGATCATAGGAACACATCATATATAAAAAGTGCGAGACGCAAGCAGTGCAGGCGATCGTTTATGCTTCACTCTTTTAATCGCAGAAAATATCACTGTCAGTCAGGAGACGAGAAAATAGTACATGAGCGGTCAAACAGGGGATGTTACTACGACGCTACTCACCCGCAATGATCATTGATGCGCGTGTGCGGCCGCCGTACAAGAGTTTGCAGCAGGTGCTGGCATCCGCGCCGGGAGCGCGGCCATCGGTCAAGCGCAGCCCACTTGTTAGCGGCTACGAACGGCCAGCGTCGATGGCCCAGAAATCGCTCGAACTCTTCATCGCAGAGATGGATGCGGCTGGCATTACTCGTGGTGTGCTGGTAGGCCGCCAGGCAGGGCACCGTAAGGCTTCAAACGATGATATCGCAGAACTCCGTGACCGGTACCCAGATCGATTCCCCGTGGCGCTCGCCGGTATTAACGGAACAGACGTGAATGCGGCGGTCGCAGAGATCGAGCGGACCATCACGGACCTGAAGTTTGCGGGCGTTGCGATCGATCCCGGATGGTGGGCGCCACCATGCTACGTGGACGATAAACGGATTTATCCGATTTATGCGCTGTGTGCAGAGCTTGGCGGCGTGCTGTATCTAACCTGCAGCTTGATGCAGGGCCCGGATATTTCATACGCAGAGCCCTATCGCATCCAGCGGGTCGCGACTGACTTCCCAACGCTCAAGATTGTGGTGGTGCATGGCGCGTTCCCCTTTGTCCGCGAGATGATCGGGGTGATGATCGCGAATGCGTCGCTGGGTAACCTGTGGGTGCTGCCCGACTTCTTCCAGTTCATTCCCGGGTTCCCAGGTGGACAGGAGTGGGTGGACGCCGCGAACCATTATTTGAGCGATCGAGTACTCTATGGCTCTTCGTATCCCGTGAGGCCATTGCAGCAGAGCCTGGTAGAGTTTAGGAGATTCTCGTACAGGCCTGAGGTGCTGGAGCGATTGCTCTGGAAGAATGCGGCAGAGCTGTTAGGGATAAGGGATTAATGAGGGGCTTATCGCAGTTACTAACTCAGTTGAAGGGGCTTGAAAAAACGGTGGTGATGTGAGCTACATGGACAAATTGAGCGCCACGCTCAAAGCGGAACTGGTGGCCATTGGAACGGTTACTGTGGACGAGTCTGTGCTCTCAGGCATCTCTGTATCCACAGCGGGGCCCGGTACGGGGCTCAAATCGATCTTCTTCCGATTCAACGGGCATCGCGTACGGTTGGAGCTCGCAAAGGACTCGCCGCTCACGATGGTCAAGGCGAACGGCGCGGTGATCATCATGAAGGCCGGCAGGGAGCTGGTGCGCGGCGAACTCGAGCAGATCCTCGCGCATTGCCCCGAGCAGGCGTATATCACGCTGAGCGAGCGCTGCGTTTATGATTGTAAATTCTGCACCGTGCCCCTCCTGCAGGGTGGAGTCAAGAGCATTGATGAGGTCCTTGGAACGGTTGAGCGTGCAGCGAAGACGGGCAAGCTGAGGGCGATCGCACTCACCACGGGTGTTGCGCACTCACCCGAGGATGAGATCGACCGCGTGATTGAAGTAGTGAAAGCGTTGAAGCGGTTCAACCTGCCCATCCCGAGTTCGGTATGATTATCGGCTTGGTTTTTGACGAAGTAGTGAAAGCGTTGAAGCGGTTCAACCTGCCCATCGGCGTCTCGGTCCATCCCACTAACGATTCATCACAGCGGCTTAAGGACGCGGGCGTTACGGAGGTTAAGTATAACGTAGAGACAATGGACCGCAGGATCTTTGAACGAGTCTGCAGTGGACGGAAAGGATTCTCACTCGACTTCATTCTTGACTCATTGCGGGATGCTGTACGGGTCTTTGGGAAGAATCACGTCTCCACGAACATCATCATCGGGCTCGGAGAAACGGACGACTGCGTGCGAACGGGTGTGGAGCATCTGGCGAAGATGGGCGTCATTCCTATTCTCCGACCGATCACGATCCCGCAGCTCCGTAAAGACGAATTAAAAGAGGCTATTAGACCCAGTGGAGAACGGCTGCTGAAGCTCGGCATAATGACCCGCGAGATGGTGGAAAAGTACGGGCTTAACGTTGAGGAGGCGCAGACGATGTGTCTCCCGTGCACCGGCTGCGACCTCACCCCTGTTCGCGATGTCTGAGTGACGCTCGTTCTTAGAGTCTGTAACTATGCTCGTGGATCCAGGCTCTCCGTTCTTCACCGTTTACTTCCACCTGACTCGTTTCGCCGTTCGCCCGAACGTCATTCAACGGCTGTTAACCGTCACGTTCCCTGGCTTGCTCTCATCGACGGTGCGCAGAGGCTTACAGCCACTGCTCGATGCTCCGCTGCGTCTTTTGCGGTGGTTTCGGCCTGGTCTGCACCGCGAGCTTCTCGAGCGCCTTACGCACCCGCTCTTCGGAGAAGTCGTGCGCCTCACAGAGGAATTCAATTACCTTCGCCACGTTTACCGTGCCCCACGCAAGCTCGTATGACTCGTTCACCACGGGCCGCAGGAATATCTCACGTACGCGCTCGTAGCCTTTTAATCCTTCAGGCTCTGCGAGCGCACCGGCTTCCAGTATCTGCTCGATAGTGTGATGCTCTCTGATGAGTTTGAGTGCGCGTTTCGCACCAATGCCCTTCACGCCCGGGTTGAAATCGGTACCGATGAGGATGGCGATGTCCACCAGCTGCTCCAGCGTTATCCCGTGCTCGGTTACGAGTTCATGTAACGAGATAAGCTCAAGCTTCGCGTCGCGCCGCGGCGCGGTGAGGTTCCGGATAATCATCGGCGCGCCGAAGAGCAGGCAGTCGAAGTCCTGCGAGGAGACAAGTTCGGCATCGCCTTTATGGGCCATATAAGCTGCCTGCGCCTCCCCTTCCGTCGGCGCCTGCACACAGGGGATACCCAGATACCCCAGAAGGATGTGCGCATCCGCGACAATCTCGTCGCTGAGTCGGGTCGCTGCTTTAGCGTACTTCAGCGCCTCTTCAGGCGCCACCACCTTCGCCACTTCCCATTTCTGACGCGCTTCTCTGCGCCGCTCCGACCGCGCCTTGATCACCTCGGTCTTCAGCTCCGAAGGTTGACCGTCGAAGACGAAGATCGGCTTTATGTGCTGCTCCAATAATCGGGACGTTCGGTAGATCAGGCCGGAGAGGTGCGAGGTGACACGACCCTGAGCATCCTGGAGCGGCGTGCCGTCCGGCTGGCGGATGATGCTCAGGAACTGGTAGAGCGTATTATAAGCGTCGATCGCAACGATCTTGCCGGCGATTGCTTCTAAATTCGTTGCACGGGGCGATACAAGGTCGCCGATATTGACTCCCATGGTTCGTGTGGGTGCCTGGGGTAGGTGTGATCAATCGTACTAACAACCCCACGCTATCTGTAAGGAGGGTGCAGAGGTTTAAAAAATCGCCTGGCCTGAATTTCGCTTGGCCTTTATGCAGAAGTCTCTTTTTTCCTGGATCCTGTAGTTTTTAGGATTCGGGGACTGCTTTTTATGTTCCTAACACATACCTTCAGGGGTAAAGAAATAAAATAACGTAAGGTCTACTATCAAGAAAGAGGCTCAGGCGCGTCGCCTCGCATCGCATCGCAACGCAACGAACCGTTTCTCGGCTCATCGCGTTCGTGGCTGCGTGCGAATGCCGCCTGCCAGTCACTCAGACTGACCTGATACTCACTACTGATCGAGGAGAAGAGAATCGAGAAGATGGACGTTGTTGAAGTTCTGATAGAGGGGGGAAAAGCGAACCCGGGTCCACCCTTAGGGCCCGCGCTGGGACCCTTCGGGGTCAATATCAAGCAGATCGTTGCCCAGGTTAACGAGAAGACGAAGGCCTATGAGGGCATGACCGTTCCCGTAAAGATTACGATCGCGGGCGATACCGTGGATATCTCGGTGGGTGTGCCGCCGACTGCTGCGCTGATCAAGAAGGAGATCGGGCTCGAGAAGGCGAAGACCGATTCGACCACCGAGTATACCGGTGAGATCTCGCTCGAGCAACTGAAGAAGGTAGCGGCGATGAAGCGCGAAGGGATCCTGGCCGCGTCTATGAAAGCCGCGATGAAGGAGCTGATTGGCACCTGCGTCTCCCTGCGCTTGAAGGTCGAAGGCAAGAGCCCGAAAGAGATCCAGCGCGAGATCGACGATGGCGTGTATGACGGGGTGATAAGCGAATAAGATGGAAGCAGAAGAGCTGGTGAGCGCGGTGGAGGGAGTGTTAGGCACGAAGGAGCGCGGATTTGTCGAGAGTATTGACCTCTGTATCAATTTGAAGAATGTTGATTTGAAGCAGCCGAAGAACCGGATCACGGTCGACGTGGTCTTACCGAAGCAGATCAAGAAGCCGAAGATCGCGGTCTTCGCTACCGGTGAGGCCGCAATGAAGTCCAAAGCAGCTGGCGCGGACGTCATCGATGCAGAAGAGCTGAAGAAGATGGATAAGAAGACCGCACGGGCGCTGGCTCAGAAATATGATTACTTCGTGGCAGACACAGCGCTCATGGCTCTGGTTGGTAAGAGCCTGGGCACGATCCTGGGCCCGCGGGGTAAGATGCCTCAGCCGCTCCCGCCTGCCGTTGATCCCGCACCGATCCTTGAGCGGCTGGCGAAGATCGCACGGATTAAGTCGAAGACCACCACGATCTGGGTGAATGTGGGCCGTCGCGACATGGCTGCGCGCGACATCGCGGAGAACGCGGCCGCGGTGCTTAAAGCGGTGGAAACCCGGCTGGAGCGCGGCTGGCAGAATATCGGGTCTGTCTACTTGAAGACGACCATGGGGCCGGCGGTAAAGGTAATGTGAGGTACCGAGCATGGTAAAGAAGAAAGTCAAACGAGCGTTACAATGGCGTAAGGATGAGGTAGCGAAGCTCAAAGGCCTGATCGCTGACTATCCCACAGTCGGTATGGCGAAATTCCGCGGGCTGGGCTCCTACCAGCTACAGCGTATCCGTAAGGATTTCAGGGACAAAGCGGAGATCCGCGTCTCGAAGAATAGCATGCTTAATCTCTCCTTCACCGAGTGCGGCATGGAGAAGATGTCTGAGTTCATTGACGATCAGATGGCCCTGATCTTTACCAATTACGATCCCTTCCAGTTGTATACGGTGCTCGAGGAGGGCAAGATCCCGGCACCCATCAAGGCCGGCGCGACCGCGCCATTCGATATTGTGGTGGAGGCTGGTCCAACTTCGCTGCGGCCTGGCCCGATCGTTGGCGAGCTGCAGAGCAAGGGTATTCCGGCGGGTATCGAGAGCGGCAAGGTCGTGATCAAGCAGCGTAAGGTCGCGGTGAAGGCGGGCGATGCGGTCCCAGCACCGATGGCAGATCTACTGGCAAAGCTGGAGATCTACCCGGTCACGGAGGGTCTGGATCTGCTCGCAGTCTTCGATCGCGATGGTCGCGTGCTCTTCACACCCGAGGTGCTTCATATCGACGTTGATAAGTACCGTGCAGACCTGCAGGAGTGTGCCAAAACAGCATTCTCGCTCGCAACGCACCTGAAGTACTGCTATCCCACGCGGTTTACCATCATCGACCTGCTCCACGAGGCGAGTGATAAGGCACGCAACACGGCCCTTACCATCGCCTACCCGACACCGGAGACGATCAAGCCGCTGCTGCAGAAAGCATATTTCCAGGCACGAAATCTCGCGCTCAATGCCGAAGTGTATACGAAAGAGACGATGCCTGATCTCCTGGCTAAGGCCGGCGGGGACGCGCGGAAGCTGAAGACCGTCGTAGGAGTTTAGAGCGTACTACAACGTCATCACCGCAGCGGGTGCATCATACTTGATCGAAACGCGACGCTATACTTCGAGCAATGAAGAGCCAGGTGATTACGAGCATCATCTTCATCGGTATCGGCCTCATTCTGCTCAGTGGCTACCCCATCACGCTAATTTACTCGATCCCGCTCATCCTTATCGGCCTCGCGCTCTACCTCTTTAGAGGGCGCGAATCGATAATAGAGCACTCTCTGGAGGAGTATAAAAAGTGAGAAGGAGGTGAAAAGGAGGAGAGGATGATCATCACAACGACGGACTCTGTCCCGGGTTACAGCTACGAGATCCTCGGGGTCGCGTTCGGAAACACCGTACGGGCAAAGCACATCGGAAAAGACATCGCCGCTGGCCTGAAGACGATCGTGGGCGGCGAGTTGCAGGAATACACCGAGATGCTGTCTGATGCACGCCAGGAGGCGCTGAACCGACTGATCAACGATGCACAGCGGCTCGGTGCCGATGCTCTACTTAACGTCCGGTTCACGACCTCGCAGACGATGGCTGGAGCTGCAGAGCTGCTGGCTTATGGCACGGCGGTTCGGTTGATCAAATCGAATTAACGCAGGGCGAAGACGGTGGTGCGCAGTTCGAACCAGGCGTTCCTTCAGCTCATTACGCAGCTGAAACAGCTCATCGCTGCGGCCGGTGCGCAGGACGAGAAGCTGGCAGTACTTTGTGCGCGCCTCAAGGACTCGGTACCCTACTATAACTGGGTCGGCGTCTACCGCCTTGATGAGCAGACCAAGAGCGACCTCATTCTAGGACCGTTCGCGGGTGTACCGACCGAGCACATTCGAATACCGTTTGGCAGGGGCATCTGCGGGCAGACAGCGGTACGGCAGCAAACGATGATCGTCCAGGACGTCAGCAAAGCGCAGAACTATCGCTCGTGTAACCCGCTCGTGAAGGCCGAGATCGTCGTGCCCATCTGTTTCTCCGGAGCGCTACTGGGCGTTCTTGATATAGACTCACATGAACGTGCGCCCTTCACGGATGCTGATCGTGCCTTTTTAGAGCATGTCGCTGCGCTTATTGCGCCGCTTTTAGGCGGATGACGGCGCGGTCTTTTTATCCGGTCCACCCACTTACTAATTTAAACTGCGCTTCTCTACACTATACTGGATGCCACATGACCGTCAGAATGCCAGTACCGGTTCGTGAAGCCATCGCGGAGATAGCGGAATACCAGCCCGGGAAACTGATCAAAGGTGCGATCAAGCTGAGCTCGAACGAGAATCCGCTGGGTGCGAGCCCTGAAGCGGTCCGCGCTGTTCTCACAGCGCTCGCATCCGGTGAGCTGGATCTGAGCATCTACCCCTGGGAGCGCAACGAAGAAGCGTTGAGAGCTGCAATTGCCCGCTATGCGGCGGTAACTAGCGAGAACGTTGTGATCGGAGCGGGCATCGACGGCGTTCTGGACACGCTCGTTAAGATCTTTCTGGGAAGCGGCGACGACGCGATTATCCCGGTACCCACGTTCTCGCTCTACGAGTCACTGGTGAAGATCGCCGCTGCGACGCCTCGGTACCTACCGCGAAATGTCGCTGCGAACTTTGCTATTTCTCCTGATGACCTGATAGCTGCCAGTACCCGTAAAACGCGCATGCTCTTTCTCGCTTCGCCGAACAACCCGACCGGGAACTGCTTTGCGGCGGATGACGTGCGTGCCCTCGCGGAATCAGTCCCGAGGGCCATGGTGGTGCTAGACGAAGCATACGCGGAGTTCGCCGATTCATCGCTGGTCATGCTTCCGAGCGAGTACGAGAACGTGCTGGTCTTACGCACCTTCTCGAAGGCCTTCGGGCTCGCCGGGCTGCGCGTTGGCTACGCCGTACTACCCGAATGGGTGGTGAGCAGGTACAGAAAAGTCTCGCTCCCCTTCACGGTGAATGACGTTGCCCTTATCGCCGCGCGCGCCGCGCTACAGGATACCGAGCACCTGCGAAGGAGTGTTGAACTGGTAAGGTTCGGACGCCAGTATCTCAGAGCCGGGCTTCAGGGCCTCTTCACGATCTATCCGTCCGAGGCGAACTTCGTGCTCGTGGACGTCGCTCCCAGAACGTCTTCTGAGGTCTGTACTGAGCTGGAAGAGAAGGGGATCACCGTGCGCGACTGTCGATCCTTCCGGGGTTCCGGCGATTCGCTCATCCGCATCAGCGTAGGCACGCAGGAGCAGAACGAGAAGCTCATTGCGGTCTTGAAAGCACTAACTAAAACGGTAGGTGTATACGAGCGCTAGGTTCGCAACCTTTCTGAAAACAAGTTACATGCTGACCGCTGTTTGGCCGCCTAGGGAGATAATGCGAGCATCCGTTCTATCGGCCACCGCGCACGCTCCATGATCGCGGGTGGAAGGTCAATCCGCGGCTTTTCCTGCTCCAGTGACGTAAGAATCTTCGGTAAGGTGATCATCTTCATCTGGGGGCAGACGGCATTCGTGGAAATGGGGTAATACGCTTTTCCCGGCACTTCCTTCTTCAAGCGGTGCAGAACCCCGATCTCCGTGCCGATCAGGAGTTCTTTATTCGCAATTTCCCGTGCAACCTGCACCATCCCACTGGTTGAGGCGACGTAATCCGCTCGTTCCTGGATCTCCGGAATGACCTCCGGGTGCACGATGATAGCTGCAGAGGGGTGCGCCTTCTTCGCGGCCTCCAGCTCTTCGAGCGAGATCAGATGATGCGACGGACAATTCCCGTACTCGGGCACGATGAGAAGCTTCTTGGTGCTGCCCTTCTGCGCATAATAGCCCAGATTATGGTCTGGCCCGAAGATGATCACATCAGAATCCATTGCACGAACAATTGCCGGAGCGTTCGCTGAGGTGCAGATACAGTCCGCAAGTGTCTTGCTCTCAGCACGCGTATTGACGTAGAGGACTGTCTCGGCTTCCGGGTGCACGCGCTGCACCGACCGAAGCTCCTCGCTCAGTAATTGTTGAGCCATCGGGCAGATCGAGCAGAGGTCAGGCAGAATCACGGCCTTCTCCGGATTCAAGATCGCCGCGGTCTCTGCCATGAAATCAACACCGCAAAAGATGATCATGTCAGCATCCGTCGCTGTCGCACGTCGCGCGAGCTCTAAGGAGTCACCAACGAAGTCCGCAATATCCTGCACCGCGGGAATCTGGTAGTTATGCGCCAGAATGATCGCATTCCTCTCCCGCTTCAACGCCGCTATTCGCTCTTCGATCTGCATTCTTTCCTTACTTCCCCTTTTCTTATTTTAGCCATTAAATACTTCATTCACGGGCTCGGTCTATCCGTTCATACGGGTTTAGAACCACGAAGTCCTGCGAGCGCGCCACGCATTTTTATCAGCCGTGATGCTCAACGGTTTTACAGCGTATGTGCTTGCTTGAAAGCTCGAAGGGCCGGGGAACATGAACGGCACTTATGTGCTCATCATCGAGGCCGTTCGGGATACCGAGTTGGAAGTAGGACACCGAGGGCTTCTTACCTTCTCTAAGGGCTATTATGCCTATGTCGGTTCCGCGCTTTCGGGATTGGAGTCACGAATCCGGAGGCATCTCCGCAAACCGGGCGATACAAAACGGCTGCACTGGCACATCGATTTTCTCCTCGCGGATCCTGCGGTTCGCGTGACGGAAGTGGTCTGTTCAGAATCGGAGGAGCGCGGAGAATGCGAGATCGCCGCATACCTGGGCGCACACCTGAATTCCGTCGCGCATTTTGGGTGTTCCGACTGTTCGTGCTTCAGTCACCTCTTCTTCTCAGCCAGCTACGCTGAGCTGCAGCGGCAGGTTTACCGGGGTTTTCACGCCGGTGGCGCGACCACCTTCCGCGCAATGAAGATAAAGCCGGTGTGAGCGACCATGCGATTCTCGGGCCGCATACTCCGTCCTTTAACCTCCCAGCCGCGCAGTGCCACTTCGTAAATGCCCATGACGGTGAATCGCGCAGCAAACTGTACCTCAAGCCGTTTTGAGAGCTTGAAGATCTGCAGCACGGTCGGATTATAGCAGAGCAGAAGGCCACCGTTTCTGAGCGCAGCATCAACGTGTTTCAGCGCCCTCCAGGGCTCTTGAAGGTCCAGAAGCACTCGGTCTATATCGCGATCCTCAATCCCTTCGTACACGTCCTTCTCCCGGACGATCAGCTCGCCCGAGCCCTCTGTTCCCGCACTCGCAACCGCACTGAAGAACGTTTCGATGTTGCTGCGGGCGACTGCCAGAAAGTCCGGTCGCCGTTCGTAGGATATGACGGTCCCGTAAGGCCCTACGGCACGGAGCAGCGCCATCGTCAGCGCGCCCGAGCCGATGCCAGCTTCCAGTACCCGAGCACCCGGGAAGATATCGGCGAACATGAGAATAGCTGCAATATCCTTGGGGTAAATGATCTGCGAGCCTTTCCGCATCTTGGCGATATACTCTTCCAGGGTCGGTCGAATGACAAGAAGCCGCTCACCATGGTCGGAGCTAACCATGCTCCCGTCATCCAGGCCGATGAGCTCGTCGAGCGCCAGCGAACCGCGCCGGAACGTGAAGGTGCTTCCAGCTTTCACGAGTATCTGATATCTCCGTCCTCTTCTATCAAGAAGGTGCACCAGCTCGCCGTCGGTTATCGGAACAACCATGCTCTTTAATAATCCGCTTTTCACTAATACAATACAATACAATACAATACAAAGAGGAACACGCAAATAACTTCGCGAACGATCCTCACACGAACGCTCTGTGCACCCACCGCTTTACTGCGGTGATCTGCTATGAGAGAAACCCCAAGTGGGTGAAATAAGATGCTTGATCTCCTGCGTACCGCACTGGAATTTGCCGCGCCACGCTGCGACCAGGTCGAACTGTACGGCGAACGGGGTACTGTGCTCAGCATTGAGCTTGAGCGCGATGCGGTGAAAACGGGCCGGTACGTAAAGAGCAGTGGGATCGGCGTTCGCGTCGTTATAGCATATAAAATCGGATTCGCGCACACCACAGCGGTCGAGCCGTCGGCCCTGGAGGACTGCGTGATACATGCTATCAAGCACGCGCGCGTATCCGAATACGACGAGCATTTCCGGAGCTTGCCCTCACTGCAGACGGGAGCGCTCACTCGCGGTTACTGCAGACCAGAAAAAACGTGCGATCGCACCATCATTGAGCTGCTCAGTACAGAAAGCGGGAGCGAAGCAGCGATGAGCCACTGTAAAGAGATGCTCGCGGGAATGAGCGCGTATGAGCTGAAACAGGGCATTGAGTGCGAACCTACGGAGGGGAGCTTCGCAGCAGGGCACGATGAGATCTTCATTATGAACTCAGAAGGGGTCGAGATTCAGGATTCGGGCACATACGTTTCGGCGGGTATGTCAGTCGTCGCACGTGACGGGCTGGGCGAAGAGACCTCAGGCTACGAGAGCAAAGTGAGCAGACTGCTCAACGAGGTTGATTTTGGCGTGATAGGTACGGAGGCGGTGCGACTCGCAGCTGAGAGCCTTGGTGGCAAGACCATCCAAACGAAGAAGCTGCCGGTGGTCTTCTCACCGCACGCGGTGCAGAGCATCTTCGCTTACACCCTCATCCCCCAGCTGAGCGCGGAACTGGTGCAGCGAAAACAGTCGCCCTACCACGGGAGAAAAGGCGAAACGATTGCGTCTGAGATTCTCTCGATTGCTGACGACGGCACGATGCCGCTTGGTGTGAATACACGGAAGATGGACGGTGAAGGTGTCCCTACGCAGGTAACAACCCTCGTTGCGAACGGTGTGCTCACCAATTTCTTCTATGATACCTATACCGGCGCAAAAGATCAGGTCGAAAGTACAGGAAACGCTCTGCGTGGCTTCAGCAGTTTGCCGGTACCGGGCCCGACGAACTTCATCCTGAAAGCAGCGGAAGGTGATGCGACCGTAAGGAGGGACGAACTCCTGGGCGATGCAACGGAGGGGCTCTTTGTGCATGACGTGATCGGTGCGCATACCGCTTCTCGCGCATCCGGCGATTTCTCCGTCGTGGCTCAGAATGCCGTTGCAGTTACCCAAGGCGCTTCATTTCCTGTTAAACATGCCATGATCGCCGGTAATTCGCAGGAGCTTTTGAAACACGTCGAGCTGCTCGGTGACGATACACAACAGATCTATACGGTCGTCTCTCCCTCGTTGCTCATATCCGCGGTACAGGTGATCGGATAGCGTGCTTCTTCTTCTTACCCGACTCCTTTTCCATCCCCGCGTCCCCGCACTGAGGGGCCGGACCGGTATTTCCTATGGAAGCTGAAGTCTCGATCTGAGGGTGTTCGGTGAGCGCAGATGAAACCGATTTTACCGCTTATTTTAGCTTTTTAACGGCTCACATGCATTATACCGTAATGCTGCGCGAGCCCCTTTCCATCCGATAACTTTATATAACCCCTCATTCCAATATAGGACCGAGAACATGTGGGGCGATAGGCTTAAAGAAAAAGAGGAGAAGATGGGGGAAATGCTGGGCTACACGAAAGAGACAGAAAATAAGCCAGTTGATGAGGACGACGATTTGTTTGGTATTCCGCAATTAGCGATCGTTGGAGTCGGCGGTGCGGGGAACAACTCGATGAATCGTTTGGAATATCTGGGTGGCTTGGAAGGAGTGAGCAGGATTGCTATTAACACCGACAAGCTGCATCTGGATTCCATTAAGTGTGAGAAGAAGTTCCTGATCGGAAAATCGCTTACGCACGGATTGGGTTCGGGCGGTTCACCGGAGATGGGTCGTAAGGCGGCGGAACTGAACAAGGAAGAGATCCGACGGCTCGTGACGGGCAAGAACTTTGTCTTCCTCACCGCAGGTATGGGCGGCGGTACCGGTACGGGCGCAGCGCCAGTGGTTGCCGATATTGCGAGGGAAGAGGGTGCGATTGTCGTGGCGATGGTCTCCTATCCGTTTGAAGCTGAGCGGATCAGGCGGAAAAAAGCGGCAGAGGGCATCGAGCGCTTGCGAGAAACCACCGATACGGTGATTGTGCTGGAGAATGATAAGCTGATCAAATATGCGGGCAATCTACCGGTAAATGACGCGTTCAGGACAATGGACATGCTGATCGCGGAAACCATTCAGGGGATAACGGAGACGATAACGCAGCCGTCATTGGTGAATCTCGACTTTGCAGACCTGAAGGCGGTAATGTCGGAAGGTGGTGTCGCCGTTATGCTTGTCGGCGAGACGTCAAAAGCAGACCACAAACCGGAAGCAGTCGTCGAGGACGCGCTCTGTCACCCATTGCTGGAGGCGGATTATCGAGGTGCAACGGGCTCGCTAATTCACGTGACTGGTGGCTCTGACCTCACGATGAAAGAGACCAACGACATCGTTGAACTGCTCACCTATGAGCTGGATCAGAACGCGAACGTGATCTGGGGCGCGCGCGTCAATGAGGATTTCAACGGCATGGCGAAAGTGGTCGCGATTATGACCGGTGTGGAGCCGAGATGGACGTTCGGCGGCGTCTATGAAGAGCGCAAAGCTAGTGTGAGCAGCCCCAGTGGCTTGAGTGCACTCATACCCGTCTATCATCGCTGACCAACCCAACGGGCGATATACTATATCCTCGCAGCACCAACTATAAACCAGGGAGAGAGGAAGAGCAGCTGCCGGTCCTCGATGCTCGAGGGCTGAGGAAAGTCCCCCCACCGTAGGAGCGAACGCTGAGAGGGCGTAAGGCGAGAGTCTTGGCTCTGGTATAGAAACGGGACCGAACCATACCCACGTGATGATTCCGTAAGGATGAAGTCGTATGGTCACGGATGGAACGACCAGCCTCGCGGGTGCAAGCCTGAAGAAGGCGCTGAGATAAATGCTGCTGAAACAGAAGGGGGCTTACTCTCCTCACTCCCGGTACCCGATCTCAATCGTCATGAGGTCGCTCGCCACGTCGCTGTTCTGAAAAACGTGCTGCGCTTCTGCTTTCAGCTTGCGCGCACCCTCGAGATCAGAATACCGGGCGCTGAGATGTGTGAGCATAAGCTTCACCACGCCTGCCGTCTTGGCAACCGTAGCAGCCTCCAAGGCGGTTGAATGCATGTACTCGATCGCAAACTCCTTCGTCTCGTCCGCAAGGGTACCGTCATGGATCAGCAGATCAGCGTCCTTGCTCGCCTCGGCCACGCTCGCGCACGGCCGTGTATCACCGGTATAAACGATCTTGCGGCCCGGTCGCGGCGGGCCCAGGACCTGCTCGGGCCTGATTTCGCGCCCGTCAACGGTAATTGCATGCCCGGACTGCAGTCGCGCGAATAGCGGGCCGGGTTTAATCCCCAGCTCGATCGCTCGTTCACGGTTGAATCGCCCGGGACGCTTATCCTCTTCGAGCACATAGCCGATGCTCGTGACGTTATGCTCGGTCTTCATCGTTCGTATCTCATAGCCCGCTCTTCGGACCACGTCGCCCGCGCCCAGCTCGATCGCTTTTATCTCGAAGCTCCGGCCCGCGTAACCCAACGCGAGGAGATGGTAGAGGAATTTATCCACATAGCGCGGCCCGTAAATCTCCAGCGGCTCTTCGCGCCCCTGCATTGCCATCGTTTGTATCAGCCCGGGAATACCGAGCACGTGGTCAGCATGGAAGTGCGTGAGGAAGATCGCGGCGATCTTCATGCCGGTCTTCGCACGCATCATCTGCTGCTGCGCGCCCTCGCCGCAATCAAAGAGCAGCAACTCGCCTTCTCGATTCACGGCGATTGCCGACGGCGTTCTGTTCGGCGTGGGCATTGAGCCTCCGGTTCCCAAGAAGGTGATGCGCAACATAGATAGAGCCTGAGCGTAAGAGCTATCAAGAAGTACAAATCGAAAGATTAAAAAACTCGATTCATCGCAGATTTTCTCGAATGGCAGTAAAACAGGCGGTTAAACGACTGCAACGCCGAATTCCGCACCTGTCATGGTCAGTTCCTGTTTCAGCGCACGGAGAAAAACGCCGTACAGCTCGATACCCCTGCTGACTCGTTCGAGTAAACTCGCCGTCGGAACTTCGAGCTCACGCTCCATCTCCGTCTGGCTGGCAGCACCAAACTGCTGCATATGAGCCCAATTCGCTATGAGATACGTGACCAGAGCGGCGGATGCGAAATGCACCGGCACGACGGGATGCTGTCCCAGGAGCTCAATGATCAACTGCCGCTCTTGTTCCACCTCGTCTTCTGATATGCCGGAGCGTTTGATCGCTTTCATACGTGCTTCTTCATGGATGACGCCCCGCATGTCCGGACTGAGGTTCTGGAGGTTATATTCCGCCATTTCGGTATAGATCTCGCCCTGGGCAAGCTCGTGCTCGAGCACGTAGCGCAGCATGGGCTCAGTCGCCGCGGTAAGAAACGTCTCGTTCAGTGCGATGACCGAGACCCAGGCGCCATGTATGAAGAAACGGCGGAACATCGCTGTCCCCAGATCCAGAGATGCCTCCGCGGGCGTTATTAATGACGGCGCGAAGATGAAGGCCCCCAGTTTCACGATGATGATCTTTGTGAGCCGCTCGGTACCGGCGAGCTTTTCGATCGCGCGCTCTTCCTCTTCGGATAGCGACTTGTAGAGCGAGACCGGGCGTTCGCGGTACGTTTCGTAGCGGTGGATGAGATACTGAATTCGATACGAATCGAGTCGTTTAAAGATCTCTGCGAGATTTTTCGCATTCGCTCGCAGCCATGCAACGTACCGGGCATCTCCAGTGCTTCGCTGCTCGTCCGTTTGCTTTTCCGCGGCAGTCATGAGTGTAGGTATACGGTAACCTAAGTACCAGCGCGTATTAAAGCGGTCTTTTAGAGACTATCTCGACCAACGATGCGCTCCAGGGTCTCATAATCCGCGCGTGTGTGCGCGACCAGGTGGACGTTCCCGAGTTTGATCTTGCGCAGTCCAGCAGTCCTTGCCGCAAGGTAAGCGTCGATCATCTGCGTCAGAGAGGGGGGAGACACATCGCGCATCTGGTATGCGGGAAAGAACGCGAGAATGGTGAACGGAATCTCGGTGTCAACTGCGGCTAGGGTCTCGGCTATGTGACCAATTTGATCAGCCTCAACCCAGCCGGGAATGCAGAGTGCGAGCACTTCGAGGACGAACCCCCGCTCTTTCAGTTGCTCGGGTAGCTGCAGCATGCGCGCGTTCGATACGCCGGTCAATCGCCGGTGCATCTCGTCATCGTACGCCTTGATATCGAGCCAGAAAGCATCAACGCCTGCACCCTGTAACAGGTCCAGGTTTTCCGGGGTGAGGCCGTATCCGTTTGTCTCTATGAGCACCCAGACGCTTTCGGGAAGCTCTTTGATCAATTCCGTTGCCCGGACGTAGAATTCAGGCTGGCAGGTGAGATCGCCACCCGTAAAGGCGACGATGTTGCGCGCGGGCCCCCAGCCTTGCGGGCTCAGCTCGATCTTATCGAGACTGAGAACGCCGGGACAGTGTTCGCTCCGCTCGCCCTGCAAAACGCACCGGCCACAGCCTTTACAGAGCTCGTGTGCATGCCAGCTCGTTGCCTGCTCGCGTGGCACCGCGGTAATCTCGTAATCGGTCAAATACTGCTGAACTGCAGTTGCTATCTCTCGGGGCGATTGCCATGCGCCGACCGCATGCTGCGTGAACTGCCAGGAGTGGCATTTTTTACAGGCGAGATTGCAGCCCGACTGGTATATCGAGAGGTAATGCTCGGGTCGCGAGAGGAAACGCCCGTGTATCAATCGTTGGGGCGTGCCCTTTACGATTTTGAACGTGGCGTCGCATGCGTTTCGATACTGGCCCGACGCCCGGTCGAATACCTGGCAGCTCCCCTGCTCGAATCCTTGCTTGACGAGCCGGCATTCCATGGACAACACGTTATTTTTTACTGATACGATTCAGTGATAAAATCGACAGACCGTTAAGCACTGAGGCGTTATGGAGTAGTGTAGCGTGAGTTACTATGGAGCTGAACCTGAGTGCGCCGCAGGATTGCGTCGGGGACTTCACGTATAACTTCATCTGGCAGCACAAGGGCGAGCTGCTCAAGCCCGCAGATATCATACCATCGCAGACCGGCACGAGCTATACGTACGAGGCGGTAGTGGCGGCATTGAAGCAGGGCGAGGACGTGCGTATCCGGGGTGATGCTGGTAAACGGATAGGCTCGAGCCTGGGTGTGGATCTCGTCTTTTTCGGGGGTAACGGCAAGGAGCTGCCTGAGGTTGGCTCGATCATGATAGATGGTAACGCCGGTTCACACCTTGGCCTGAGCATGCTCGCCGGTGCGATTTATGTCCGCGGCGAGATTCAGGAACCGCTTGGCAATATTATCGAGGTGGAATCTGATCGTGCGGGCTACCGGAAATTCGTCTCGATTACGTGGCTTATGCACCACCCGGAAGACCACGAGCAGAATGCTCCGCTCGCACCCAACGACGTGCGGGATGGCGAATTGATGATTGCTGATGGCTTGTTACGGCATACGCTTGCAGCACGCTGCATGACCGATGCACAGGTGACCGTCAAGGGCGATGTTGGGATCAGCGTTGGGATCTTGATGCGGCGTGGCGCGGTCGTCGTGTCTGGTGATGCGGGCATGAATGCGGCTGCGCTGCTCAATGGCGGAACCGTGGTGATTTTGGGTAACGCCGCGGAGTTTCTAGGCGTGGAGCTGCGCAAGGGCGTGGTCTTCGTGAAAGGCAGTGTCAAGGGCTACATCGGCGCGCAGATGACCGGTGGCCGGATCGTTTGCAAACGAACGAAGCCGCTGCCACCGTTAAGAGAGCGAAAGCTGGAGCAGGATGACTTAGCGCTCCTCACGAGACATGGCGTTGTCGGACTGATGGCGATGAATTACGGGCGTTATGAGGTGTGAAGGGATAAAAAAGTTCTTCAGTAACCATCTTTGAAGAAAGATCTGACGAAAAAGCGGATAAGAAAGAGTGGAGCTAACGGAGCGAGCTAAGCGACACATCATCAAGCACAGCGTTAATTAACGCTGAGGGAATTATTTCCGTTTTCCGGCATGATTATTTCGTGAAGCGCGAAGGCAAGCGATTCAGGGTAATAGGGAAGACAAAAGATGGGCGATCTCTGGCGCTCATTTTAGAAAAAAAGATGAGGACCGATTTTTATTGATAACCGCGCGTGAAACGACCAAAGCAGAGAAAGAATTATACAGGAGGAAAGCAAAGTGAATATTGAGGAAAAAGCGCGGATAGAGTCGTTGGACGATTTTGAGCGGTTACCTGAAGGTGAATGGATTGAGGTTGAGGGTGGAGAAGTAGAGGTTGAATTATTTGAAGAGGTGACCGCAAAACTGCTAATTACTGCGGATGCGGTTAAAATTCCGGTAAATGAAGCGCTTTACGGAAGGATAAAGGACAAAAAGATCTCTACTCTATTATGCCCGAAACAAGCTGAAGCTCGTCAGCCCCGCTGCGGTGTCTTACATGCTGGGTTCAGTTACGGGCGCTATGACGTTTGGATGGGTTAAAGATAGTCTTTCGCGACAGAAAATATCGATGGTATAACTGCCTGTTTAGACGAGATCGTCAGAGCACGTGAAATAGCCACAAGGCATCCAATTGCACGGTGAGTTGCTATCCTGAAAGTACTCACGGAATCCGGACTATTCATACTCCGAAAGCGCCGAGCACGCCCGGCATTTGACGCAGCCTGCCTTGCACTTCCGCCAGCTCACGCCGGTCTCGAGCAGGATTTCCGCGACCGTTTCATACAGTGGACGCATTCGCTCAGGGCTCGGCGGCCGCTCGTGCTCCATCATTGAGCCCGCAATGGGCCGTAGCGGCACGATAAACGGGTACACGCCCAATTCCGCTAAGAGTCGACTGCCCTCGATGATCGATTCGTCATGCTCACCAAGGCCGGCAAGGATGAAACTGCTCACCTGACTCTCGCCGAAGAGCGCGACGCTCCGCTTCCACGCCTCGATGTACTGCTCTAGCGGTATATGCGCCTTGCAGGGCGTTATCGCGCGCTGCACCCGCTTGTCGAAGCTCTCCACGTGGATGCCCACGGTATCAACGGTGTCTGCGAGCCGATCGATGATAGTGAGGTCTTTCGGCGGCTCGAACTGCACGTGAATGGGTAACCCGGTCGCCGCTTTTATCGCACGCGCTACCGTGACCAGGTGTTCTATCCCTTTATCAGGTGTCGCGGTGGTCCCGGTGGTGAGCGTAACATGCGTGACCTTATCAAGCCGTTTCGCCGCACGTGCCACCTCCGCGAGCTGCTCGGGCGTCTTCTTCGCGATCGTCGCACCGCTCTGCAGCGAGAGCTCAATCGCGCAGAATCGACACCGTAACGGCGTGTTCCAGTAGACGCAGGTCTGGATTGTGGTGGTTGCCAGGCAATCCATGCCATGCAGGAGCGCGATCTTGTAATAGGGAATGCCCTCCGCAGTCTCCAACGTCTGAAACTTCGCGGTGGGGAATCGCACCTCGGTCACGAGCTCGCCGTCCTTCTTGAGTTGGTAGCGACCATACGCAAACTCCAGGTGGTAGGGTGACTGCGCAACGAACCAGCTCTGCGTTGCTACGTTCACGACGGTATCGCCGATGATGAACATCCCACCGGCCGCCGGGCCCGCACCGGCCTTCCTGCCCCGGCCTATGCCCGCTACACGGGCGCCCAAACAGAGCAGATCGACCTTCAGAGCCCCAGTTTCCATTTCCATTTCTTCTTCCGGATCATCCGGCTGATCTCGTCGCTTGTCACCATGCCGATGACCCGTCTGCGTTTATCGATCACCGGCAATGCCGAGATGTTGCCACGTTCCATCTTCCGAATAACGAGCTCCAGGGGCTCATCAAGGTCCGCGATTATCACTTTTTTTGTCATGATCTCGGCCAATTCGGCGTGTCGCTTCGCCACGGCCGCAGCGATATCCCATGCAGTAACCATCCCCACGAGCTTCTTATCCGTTGAGAGCACGGGAATATGCGTGGTCTGCGTCTCCATGATCAATTGCGCTGCCTCTTCGATACTTGCTGTTTCGCGGATAGTCGGAACATCACGAATAATAACATCCTTCACGAGCGGCAGCTCCGGCTGCTTCATCGGCTTCACCACGGTGTCCCGCGGTAAGTGCTCAACCGGCAGCGTAAGAATGAACTTACCCTTCTGAATCAGTGCCTGTAACTCCTCAGCGACCCGCTGTGCCATGCTGAAGCTCGACAGCGGCGATGTGGGCACCTTTTTGCCCTCGAGCTCTATCATGCCCGATTTCAGGTCCTCGTAGGTTACTTTCGCCAGCATCGGCCGCTCACGACGGCCAACGCCATAATCAATCACCTCAGTGGCAAGATCAGCATCGCGTACCGCAGTCTGCTCTGCGATCCTCTCGTTCACTACCGGAATTGGCACGCCAACGCCGACGTAAAGGGTAGCGCCATAACCCTCGAAAGTCGCGCCCTTCAATAAATCCGGCTGCATATCCTTCAAATTGCCGGTGACCATGAGCGTGCCAAAACGATTGGTCGGGTTGTGCTGCGTTCCCATGCCCATAACGTACCCCTGAGCCCCGCAGAGGAGAATCCGGGTTCCGATACCGATAGTCTCATACGTCGGATCGTTGGCTAGAGGAGAGAGCGCACCTGCACCCGCATAATTGACGTTCCGATAATCAGGCAGTAATGTGCCCATATACGTGTATAACGTCCGATTGGTGGAGTTGGTCGCAGCGACGTACCGCTGAGAGGCATTTCGTGGGTTTGTCATAACCGCCTGATTCACGTCGTCGAGCGTAATAGTCGTCTCCAGTTCTTTCCGTGGATAGCAGTCCGTGCCATAGCTCATGGCTCTTATCTCGACCGATTTCCGGGCCACTAAGTCCTCGATGACATGCCCGCCGCCATACTCGATGCCACGATCCTCAGAGACTTGTGTCGCGCCCAGATATGCATCCACCGCGGCAACTCCGGTATATGCCTCCACCTCATTGAGCCAGACACGCTGCATCTTGATTGGCGGATCAGCATGGCCGAAGTTGAGGAATACGCCGGAGGAGCACATCGGGCCGAACGTGCCAGTGGTAACCACATCCACTTCTTTTATCGTTTTCTGGGTGCCCCATTCGTTCACGAGTTCACCCATCTTATCCGCAGTCACCACCCGGACGCTCCCGTCAGAAATCCGTGCGTTGATCTCCGTTAAGCTCTTCTCTGCCATCTTCTTCGCCATGCGTAGAATCTATGACTGCAAACCATTATAAACCTTACGGATTCCGCAGCGTTCCCTCGTGTGCCTATTCCGCCCTGTTCCATACGTTCGTGCGAGCTGTAATGCTGCAGTGGACTCGTGAAAATCGCGCAGCTTTTTATCCTGCACACCTAAACAGTATCAGGGCACCACTTCACACGGACCAAAGGAGCACCTGAGTACGGACTTGAGCCGGGAACTGAGCCACGATGGACTCTACTGAACTGAACTTCAAAGCGATCGAGGAGAAATGGCAGCGGAACTGGGCTGAGAGCAAGCTCTTCGAGCCCGAAACCGGTCAGCGAGAGAAATTCTATCTGACCGTCCCGTATCCGTACACCTCGGGTCCACTCCACATCGGGCACGGGCGAACGTACACGATCGGAGATATCATTGCGCGATTTAAGCGATTACAGGGTTACAATGTCCTTTTTCCCATGGCGTTTCACGTTACGGGCACGCCGATCCTGGCCATCGCCGACAGTATTGCACGCGGCGATGAGTCGGTCATCGCACGGTACCGGGACTACATCTCGATTTATGAAGATCCTGCTCGGGTTGACGAGATCCTGGCGACCTTTGACGACCCTGAGAATGTTGCGGCCTTTTTCGCCGCACGGATATCTGAGGACTTCAAACAGATGGGCTACTCCATCGATTGGCGCCGGCGGTTCAATACGATGGAGCCGATGTACAACAAGTTCATCGAATGGCAGTTCAAGAAGCTTTATGATGCGGGCGTTATCAAGAAGGGAAAATATCCGATCACGTACTCGTGTACCGAGGGCTGCGCGGTCGGCGAGGACGATATCGGCGAAGGAGACACCGATAAGGTCTCGATCATCGAGTATACCGTGATCAAATTCAAACTCTGTGACGAGGATGCGTACCTGCTCGCGGCCACGCTTCGGCCCGAGACGATCTTCGGGGTCACGAATATCTGGATAAAACCGGAGGCCACGTATGTGCGCGTTCGGGTGAACGACGAAGTTTGGATCGTCTCCCGCGAGGCTGCGGAGAAGTTGCGGTATCAGCGGGACGGGATCGCGGTTTTAGACGAATTAAAGGGTGAAGATCTGCTCTGGAAAGCTGCGATGGAACTCGTTGATGAGCGTGAAATCCCCATCTATCCCGCGAGTCTCGTCGATGAGGATGTCGGTACCGGGGTGGTCTATTCGGTCCCGGCACACGCGCCCTATGACTACATGGGCCTTGAGGATTTACGACGTGACCGCGGTATCGAGCTCGAGCCGATAAAGGTGATCGATATCGCGGGGTACGAGCTCCCGGCGAAGGAGATTTGCGCGCAGTTGCGCATCGCGAGCCAGGATGACGAACGGCTCGAGGAGGCCACGCAGATCATTTACAAGGATGAGTTTTATCGTGGCGTCTTGAACGCACGGTGTAAGCAGTTTGCGGGCATCGAGATCGCGCAGATAAAAGATCAGGTGAAGGACTGGTTACAGGCCGAGCATATCTCTGATATATTCTACGAGACCTCGCGCAAAGCGGTAACACGTGGCGGCAGCAAGGTGATCGTTGCGGTGCTCCAGGACCAGTGGTTCATCGATTACACGCCGCAGTGGTGGAAGGAGAACGGGCACAAGCTCGTGGCGCAGATGGCTTTCTATCCCGAGAAGTACAAGGCCTACATGCACGATATCGTTGACTGGTTAGCGTTTAGACCCTGTGCCCGTAAACGCGGGTTAGGCACCCGGTTCCCGTTCGAGCGGGAGTGGATCATCGAGTCACTGAGTGATTCAACCATTTATATGGCGATGTACACCATCGCGCATCTTTTACGGGACGTGCCGGTTGACGGGCTGGATGAGCAGTTCTTTGATCACGTATTGCTGGGCAAAGGTGATACAGAGCATGTAGCGCAGGCATGCGCGCTCGAAGTCGCCGCTCTGGACCGGCTGCGGCGGGAGTTCACCTACTGGTATCCGAACGATCAGCGGCATACCGCGCCGCCTCATCTCTCAAACCATCTCGTCTTCTTCCTCATGCATCATGCCGCCATATTCCCCGAGGAGCACTGGCCGAAAGCGATCACCCTGAACGAGCTGATGATCCGTGAAGGCCGGAAGATCTCGAAGAGCAAGGGGAACGTCATTCCACTGGCGCACGTCTCAGAACTCTACGGTGTGGATCTCTATCGGCTTTACTGTGCACTCAATGCTGATTTTGCCACGGTCGTCAACTGGCGTGAGCAGGACACCGATGCGTTGCGGCGCCGGTTCCATGCGCTCATCACGGTCTTCACGGAGAGTGTCGATGCTGAGCCGTTGCGCGCGGAGGAGTACACACATATCGATCTCTGGCTATGTTCGCGATTTTACCGGCGGTTACAGCAATCCTACGAGCTCTTTGACGGATTCCGGATCCGAGAAGGCGGGATCAACATGGTCTTCAATCTGATGAACGATCTGCGGTACTATGAGAAGCGAGCGAGCGCAGAGCGGAGACAGCGGCTTGTAAGGAACGTGCTGGATGAGTGGCTTATTATGCTCTCACCGCTCGTGCCGCATATCTGTGAAGAGCTGTGGCACAAACGACATGACTCGTTCATCTCGCTGGAGCTACTCCCGCAGATCAAGACGGAGCTCATTAACGACCAGGTGGAACGTGAGGAGGACTACTTGCGCGCGCTGGTCGAGGACATCCAGGAGATCTTGAAGGTGGCACGTATCAAGCCGCGGAAGATCTATCTGTATTCTGCGGATGCGGCGTCCGAGCGCTGGAAGTGGGAGCTCTTCAAGACGCTTAAGGACGTGCCGGAGAAGGAGAAGATACGCGAGGCGATGCAAATCCGTAAGGAGAAGAGCACATTGCAGTTCGTGAATCAGTTGTTGAAGAGCAACGTGGAATATGCTGAACTGGACGAATCGGCGGTCCTGACACGTGAGCAAGCATATCTAAGCCGGGAGTTTAGCTGCGAGATCGGTATCAACGAGGAGCACGACCCCACGGGTAAGCGGAAGTTTGCGATTCCGCTGAAGCCCGCGATTTACGTCGTCAGTTGAGTTCGCGTGCTCCGACGGAGGTTCAGCACCTGCATCGCCAGGCCGAGAAAAAGAATATACCGTCGTAATTCA
>DSCO01000069.1 GCA_011049045.1 Methanomicrobia archaeon
CCAACAAGAGGTAGGCTATGAGCTCTACTCGACAGAAATTATTTGAATAATCTTTCTTAGCACAGGTTCTTTCGATGAATGAAAGTGTCACTTGGTTACTTTCCGCTTATAAAAGAGCACTATATATTCTCCAGTGGTGAGACCTGCCCTGAGAATGAGTTTTTTCAAAAGACCGGGACCAAGGGTTTTATTCTTATGCACCGGTATCGATAAGTGGACATCACTCCCCTCTTTGATCAGAATGTAATGACTCCCTTCAATATGATTCAGCTTCCAACCAGCTCGTTTGAACGCAGCAACATGCTTCTCACCGTTCGCCCGGGGAAGCTTAGACATGTGCCGTGCCCAGATCAAGAGAAATATCCAGCTTCTGGTAAAACGTAGGGACCTTCAACTGCTCACCTGCTTGCTTGAGTCGCGATTTCAAACAGCCCACGATTGCTTCACTGATATTCTCAATCGCGTCCTGCACCGTTTCTCCCTCAGAAAGACACCCTGGAAGGTCCGTACATTCCACAACATACCGACCCTCCTCGTCGAGTTCAAGGGTGATGTTGAATTTCATAGCCTTTCAAATTCTATAGGTGCTTTATGCTTAAAAAGTTTCTGATTTACTCGCTTCTTGCACCGTCTTCACTCTCGTCCCATAACCTCATCAGGAATTAGATTGGCGCGGCGCCTGTCTTAAAAACCTGGTAATTCTTTGCAAATTCGCCGTGGTTTGTGGAGATGTTCATCGCGTAACTGCCGGCATACTCCTCGTTACCCATCTCCACCCCGCTCCTTCATAGAAACCGGAAGACCTCGGAAAGAAGAGCGTGCGCAGGAATGCGATGATCGCCGACTTTTTACACAGGATTGGAGAGAGCGGTAGAAAAGATCGGGTCGGGCATAACCCGGATGAAGGAGATTATGGTCTCCAGCGGCCTACCAGAGCCCCGCTATGAATTCACTACGTTCTTCACCGTTATCTTTGATAGTGAAGCCACAAGTCACCCCACAAGTTACCCCACAAGTCACCCCACAAGTGAGAACGATGCTAACAGCCTGTGCAGCAGAGCCGAAATCTCGGGAGGAGATACAGGTGATACTGGGGCTTGCGGATCGGTGGCATTTTCGTAAAGCGTATCTCCTGCCCGCTCTGGAGGCTGGGTGGCTGGCCATGACCATTCCAGACAAACCCCGGAGCAGCAAGCAGCGGTATGTAATCACCGAGAAAGGGAAGAAGATGTTGGATGAGCTAGGATATGGGCGCTGAGAAGAGTAAGGGGAGTGGTCGACATCCTAGATAGGATCGGCTCTGAATCATCACGCCTCACGGATACTGTGTTCGATCTTCTTCTACCCCTTCTTCTTCTTTCTTCTTCTTCTTCTTTTCGCGCCTCTCACCCCCCGCCGCTGAAGGCGCGCGCCGCTGCGGTATGCACTGCACCGCCAGAACGATGGTGCAACCCACCTGCGGGGCATCGTGTACCGGCACAGACAAAAAAGCTGTTACGTACGCTGAATTGCGTAACGGACCTGTATCCGTGACTTTACTTACCACCAAACAACGGGGCCACCTTAAACGCGTTGGTGTTCTGCGCATATGTAGTGACCCTGAATGTCCCGTCGAAAAAGCGATGCTGAAACGGATGCGCGGGCCGTTCACCGGAAGGATAGCCGCGGTAAAAACCGCACGGTAACCGCGGCACCCAGCATCACCAGGAAGAAGACCATCGCGATCACACCTGAAGCGTATGACGAGCTGACCCGGCGTGCAGAAAACGCAGGAACCGATCGTAAAACGCTCGCATCACGTGCTATCCTCGACCCTACCACAAACCAGGACTCACACGAGAACCCGAATTTGGAAGAGCGGTTAAAACGAGTTGCTGAGCGCTATCTGGACAAGCTTGAACAGCATATCGACGACGATGCGTTCGAGCCTACTGTCCGTGAATTCGGTCAGATCGTGCGCACAATGAAGGATTTGGATGGCATGCCATCTGAGGCCAGCAGCGAGCCCTACCTCCAGGGAAGATGGAACGAGCTGAATAGCCGCCGATACGATTCGGCCGGAGGTACCGATAAAGAATGAGGGAGCTCGAGCTCACGAATCATCACAACGGTGAACAGCGCACGTTTGACCTCTTCCAGTTCGCCCGTGAGATCCTGGATTACCCCCTGCTACAGGAGGATCCGCACCATGCATGGTGCACCGAGCTGGACAGGCGGCATAAACGCTCGCTCTGGCTCGAGCCACGCCATACCTTTAAGTCCACGGTCTTCACCAAAGCCTATCCCATCTGGCGCCTATTACAGGAGCCTGATCTCAGGATACTGATCGTTAATGCGACCGCGGAAAACGCCGAGGCGTTCCTGTCCGAGATCGTGGGCCAGTATCTCCGGAACGAGATGCTCCGCTGGGTATACCACGATACCTGCGGTACCCTGCCGCTCGAGCCTCAGGCCGCGAAGACGAAAACCGTCCTGCTCACGACCCGTACCAAAACCTATAGCGAGCCCTCCATACGGGCCGTCGGCGCGCTCAGCAACCTCGTCTCCGCGCATTACGAGCTCATTATCGTCGATGATCTCTGCAATATCGACGACCGCGAAAGCCCGGTGATCCGAGAGAAGAAGAAGCGGTGGTTCCAGGATCTCATCTCCGTACTCACGCCCGAGGGCGAGCTCGTCGTTGTGGGCACCCACTGGCATTTCGATGACCTCTACGCTTATATCAGCAACGAGCTGAACCCCGGGCTCACGGATGAGTACAAATTCCGTATCCAGCGCGACTCCTGCTATCACGACGACGGCGAGACCCCGCGGTTCCCCACTATTCTCTCCCCAAAACGGCTCCAGGCACTACGCATCGAGAAGGGCGAGATCGCCTTCGCCTGCCAGTATCTGAACCAGCCCCTGCCATCAGAGCACCAGGTCTTCAGGCTGGACGCGATGCACACCATTCCTGCCGCTGAGCTCGACCTCACACAGGCAGCAGAGGTCATTGGCTTCTGTGATCCTTCGCTCGGTGGCGCCGACTACACCGCCATCGTTACCCTGCTCCGGTACAACAACGCCTGGATCGTGTATCACTGCGAGCTGACGCGTATGCCGCAATCACAGCTCATCGATTCGCTCATTGCGCTCCAGCAGCAGTTCAACTACACCGTACTCGGGATCGAGGCGAATGCGCTCGCCAAAGCTAAATCAGATCATGCCCGCAACAGCTTCGAGCTCGTGCTCCATGAGCGGCAGCAGGCAGCCGGAGTTACCGTACCCTATAAATTCGTCTGGCATACCACGAACAAAAGAGCAAGGATCGAAAGTATCGAGCCGCATTACACCAACGGGCAATTAACGTTCCTGAAGTCCTGGAACCAAACCTATCCCCTGCTCGTGGAGCAGTTGCTCCAGTTCCCGCTCGCAGCTCATGACGACGGGCCTGACGCACTCGCCGGCGCTATCGAGCTGATACTCGCAAAAGAGAAAGCACGACGGCAGGTTCTTATACCCCGTGCGCGATAACGAACCTCCTCTCTACTAAAGTAAAGAGAAAACAGCACGGGATCAGGGCGACGCTATAATCGCCGCTAGAGGGCACTCACAGCTGGTAACACCTCTAGCCAGCTAACAGATAAAAACAACAGCATACCGCCAGTTACACTAAAAACCCTACGGCTTCCAGACCGTTTGTGAGCCAATCTACGCGTTCAAAATCTGGATCGTTCGTTCGGAGCGGTATTTGGTCCGCGTCAGATGAAACAATTAACGGGTAATTCGCGATGCCACATACTCATGGTATTCCTGCATCACCTCTGCAGGAATCGGATTGATCACTTCGAGATGGTGTACCCTTCTCTTCAGTTCTTCGTCAATCGTATAGACTCGCGTGAGGTTCATACGCCTCGCCAGCTCCAGGAGATAACCATCCCAGGAGGAGATCTTTAACTCGCCTGCCGTTTCGAGTGCTCCGATCGCAGTCGTTCTGCTTATATCACCGAAAAACGCAGGTGAGTCGAGCGAGACCGTGGTCACCAGTGCTTCGGTAACTGCCGCCCGGGGAAGCTTGAGATACTTCGTCATTATCACGTGCGCCCCGATATACGTGCTGAGCGGAACAACGCATCGCCTTTTTAAACCAAGAACCTCCCGCAGAAAATCGCGTGCGTAACTCCAAGCGGGATTTTCACAATGTGCAAGCACAATGAGCCCAACATCAACAACTCCCTCAAATCCCGAGCTTCCTGAGTACATACTCCCTATCCATATGTGTCTCGGGACTCGTTTCTGCGATATCAAGCACCGCTCCAAGGTGGGGCATAACTTTTTCGAGCTTCTTAAATACTTCTTCCATCCTCCGCTCACCAGGGAATATCTCGATCTCTAGCTCTTCTCCCTCTTTGAGGCTAACCCGATCCAGCAATTTCAATACCCCGTCCTCATACACTGCCTTCACTCTCGTTCCCATAACCCCATCAGGAATTAAATTGGCGCCTTGTGCTTAAATAACCTGGTACTCCTTTGCAAATTCGCAGTGGTTTGTGGAGATGTTCATCGCGTAATTGCCGGGGCACTCCTCGTTACCCATCTCCACCCAGCGCCTTCGTAGGCGGTCCTCATCATCGCCGCTAACAGGACGAGCATCACACCCACCAGCAGCACCTCTGTATTCGCAATGCCATGCCAAAACCTTTTCTCTGTGGGGCATCCACTCCCCACTCCACACACACAGCCCCACGTCCCCGAGAAGAAAACCCTGAAAGGGTTTATAGAAAAGGTTTTCGATCGGGATTACCTTCTCGGTGGTACTTACCTCCGGCAGCTGCTGCCCGCGCTTCCACTCCATCGCCTCCTTGATCAGCCGGGCCTGCTCTCCCTGAGGCAGCAATAAGTTCTTTTGCTAAAGCTTTTCTTTCAAGAAAAGGTTTGCCGCAGGGCACGCTCTTCTGTCTTCCAGAGCGTCCAGTCCGAGCAGAACAGCGGCTCTTCCAGTTTAGGGTTGCCAAAGCGCTCTATCCATTCCTGAAGGTAGGCCTTCAGCCCCTGCGTCGCCTCTGCACAGATGAAGGCGTAGTACGGTATCGAGCCTTTACAAGCATCAGGTACACGCTCCTTCATCTCCGGATACACCGGAATCCTGATGCACTCTTCACTGTTTTCCAAGTCGTCCCGTACGTCCTCATAGTTGAGTGCGATCAGGGTGCTGATGCGCAAGCCCGAGCTCCAGAGGCATAAAAGCATCGCTCTGTTGCTCCATGAGCTTTTGTAATACTATTTCAGCGTGCATCCTCACTCAAAACTCCCTTCACCCACGCCATAAACTTCCTGAAATTATCCTCTGGAACTATATTCGCCGCGAGCACATCATCCTCGATGACCGTGTCTTCTGACTGAGCCAAAGTGAATATGCCGTGGAAAACCCCTCAGGCCTTTGTGATGCGGTGCTGTATCAATTCGATACATTGTGCCGCCTTGCCTCTGCCAGTGAAAGGAGAACTTATCCGCTACAGGATAACGCACTTCGATCCAGGAGCCATCAAGTGGTGAGCCGACGGATTCTCTCTCACCACTCAATCATCGCGCCCTTTTCCAATGCCACTTCTTTCTGCCTCTAAAACCCGTACTATTTGTGCTTTGAATTCCGGGATGTTCACTCTTACAGTGTCCCATACCGCCTCAAGATCAATCCCGAAATACTCATGAATTAAGATGTCTCGGAATCCCGCCGCCTCTTTCCATGCCACAGCAGTATACTTCCGCTTTATTTCTTCAGGAATCCTTTTTACCGCTTCACCTATGATCTCAAAATTGCGGATTACAGCATCAACTGCCATGTCATTCTCGCTGAAATCTTCAAATGAGTGATTACCAGTATAGCTCTCGATCTTTTCTATGCACTGCACGATATCTTCTATAAAAAGAAGATAATCTCTGTCCCGCTTAGACATATTCAACCTCGTGTAAGATACGATCCTTTAGCCGTGATTTAATCGCATCCTTCATCACAAGGTCAACGTCTCGCCCAAAAAGACCCTCAAGGTAAAATTTTAACCGCATATAATTGAAAAAATCCTTATGCCCCTTAGTAAAATCGACAAGAACATCTATATCACTGGCTGTTGTCTCTTCACCCCTGATATAAGAACCAAATAACCCTAGTTCTCTTACATGAAAAGCCCGGCTCATGTGCGCTTTTTTCTCAGCCAATTTCCGCGCCACCTCAGCAGCATCCATCTTTCTTTCCTCTACTCCGCTTCTCTCAGTTGCCGCACTAACACGCTTAGATCCTCTCGGTTCAGCGCCTCATCCAGTAGTTCCCTTACCCTGGTTATCTTCGTGACACGTCCGTATCGGAGCTGACGTAAACCCCGCTTCAGTTCTTCGCTTTTCGTCTTAGACAGCCCTATTGCCGCTAAGAGCTTTAGCTGATACAGCTCCGCCGGGACTCCGGTGCGTACTACGTCTTCCATCTTTATCACGCCCAAAGTAGTTCTCGATATGCAGTAATCAGATAGAAGATACTCGTTATTAAAAGCGGTTCGTCCACTTATTCGTTCGAGCGATAAAAATCGCTTCTTCTTGCCCCTACGGCTTCCAGACCGTTCGTGATTCAATTCACGCGCTCGTTCAAAATCGGAATCGCTCCTTCAACGAACCTGAACCGATAACCGCAATACTCATATGAAATGAAAATCTCCAGGAAGTCGACTCGCTTGAAATCCTCATCGAAGGTGGCGATCTTCTTGATCCCGTAAGTAATGGTTGCAGGTAGCCGCGAGTACCGCATCATTGGGAAGCAAACGATACGTATCCATCATCGTACGCCACTCTGCAAGTGCTTCTTTCTTAGTACAGGTTCTTTCTTATGAAAGAAAGTGTCTCATTAGCGTCCTTTAATAGTTCTTTTGGTAAAACTTTTCTTTTTAAGAAAAGGTTTAAATTCTTTCTTAGTTCAGGTTCTTTCGATGAAAGAAAGTGTCTCATTAGCGTCCTTTAATAGTTCTGTCGAGTAGAGCTCATAGCCTAC
>DSCO01000070.1 GCA_011049045.1 Methanomicrobia archaeon
AACCGATCAAGGAGCTGAGAACGCCGATATTATGATGAGCACACTGGAGACGATGAGGAAGCAGCAACAGGATTTCTTCATTCACGGGAAGGCGTATATTCTCCACAAGCTCTCTCAGAAAGGTGAATAGATACAAATTCTGTAGTCTGCTGGTAGCTCTGTGTGTTCACTGCAGCCGTATCGCCGGTTTCTAGCCCTCGTGCCGCTGGCCGTTGATGGTTGATGCAAGAATTTAAAATCTCCCGATAACTAGGGCTCTTCACCTTTGGTAGTAAGCGCAGGGAGGGATTTGAACCCTCGATCTCCCGATCTGCAGTCGGGGGCCTTACCGGACTCGACCACCTGCGCACTTTGCGATCCTTTCTCGTTTGATGAACATTGCCGGGGAAGGCATAAATACCTGTGCATATCAGCGGGCTCGCCGTGGCGCCGCGTCTTCCAATTCTTGTTCTCCAGCCAGATAAGGGGATTCATCAGCAGGGCGAACTCAACAGCAATCGCGACGTTATACCACGAGCCCGTGTACAGGGCGAAGCCGGTGAGCGCGAGCCTGAACCCATAATGCGCTGGATTCTTGAGATACCGGTACACCGATCCACTCACTAGCTAGCGAGCGGTACGTTATCCCAGGAAATTGATGCAGAGCGCTCGTTTCACGCCCAGCAACGAGAACGACCGGGCAGCCAGGATAATGCCGGTAAGAAGGTGAACGCGTGCGTACCGAACCAGCGGGATAATCTTCGAGCATCCCCTTGCAGACCTAATAAGATCGCCGCCTCCACGATGGTATCGGGCTCATAAGCCGTCAGTGAGAAGACATTGGCCGTGGCCTGGAGAGATCCACCGTCTTTGAACATTTTCAGTATAAGCAACTTTTTGGCCCCAACTCTTTTATCCCCCGATGCGTATGGAACTCTGTGGCGCAGACATCATGGAGGTGCTCACAGCGCCCGAAGAGGGGAAGGCTATGGACGATCTTTTTGGCGGTTTGCTCAACGCACAACGGATATTCGCAACTAAGGAGGTGCTGCGCCATAGCTATATCCCCGAGCGGCTCCCGCATCGCGAAGGGGAGATCCAGCGGTTGGCTGGTATCATGGCCGCAGGGTTACGCGAGGAGACGCCGTCGAACGTGCTGATCTACGGGCAGACGGGCACGGGCAAGACAGCGACGGTAAAGTACGTCAGCAAACAGCTGGAGGAAGCGGCGCAGAAGGTGGGCGCGCAGTGCTCGGTCGTGTACATCAACGGGGTCGTCTTTGACACCGCATATCGGGTCTTTGCCTATCTTGCCCGCACGTTCAATCGGCGGGTGCCCATGATCGGCTGGCCGACGGATATGGTCTACGCGGAATTCAAGAGCGGTCTTGATGCCGAGCAGCGCAGCCTGTTCATCATTCTGGATGAGGTGGATAAGCTGGTGAGCAAGGGTGACAATGTGCTGTACGTGCTCTCGCGCATCAACAGTGAGCTGTCCAGAGCGCGGGTAAGCTTGATCGGGATCTCCAATGACCTCACCTTCGCCGATTCCCTGGATCCGCGGATCAGATCATCACTGAGCGAGGAGGAGCTTATATTCGCGCCCTATAACGCTGAGCAGTTGCGCGATATTTTACATGAGCGTGCCGTGACCGCATTTGTGCCTTCGGTACTTGAACCATCCGTCATACTGCTTTGTGCCGCGCTCGCAGCGTCAGAAGACGGCGATGCGCGACGTGCGCTCGCTCTGCTCCGGGTCTCCGGCGAGATCGCTGAGCGTACCGGCGCACAGAAGGTCAGTGAAGAGCATGTGCGACTCGCGAGCGAGAAGTTAGAGATGAATCGACTCGTTGAGGTGGTCAAGACACTGCCGCTTCACTCCAAGATCGCGCTCAGCAGCGTGGTTGTTCTGAGCAGGGAGCGTAAGAAGCGCCGGTACACGAGCGGAGAAGTCTACCTGATGTACCGCAAATTATGTAACCATCTGGCAATTGACCCGCTGACACAGGCGCGCGTAACCGAATTCGTCTCGGAATTGGATATCTTAGGGCTGATCGAGACCACGTTGGTCAGCCGCGGCAGATACGGACGGACGAAGGAGATCTCGCTCAGTATCCCTGACGAGCTCGTGCAGCCCATCTTGCTTGAGGATTACAAGCTCAAAGAGCTCGCTAAACTGAAGATGAAAACGCAGGCAACACTGTAAGCTTGATAGCGATGGCGGCCACGTCAACTTGCGTTCGCGTTTATATAATTCCTGCTTCCATACCCGGGATGTCAACGTGACTGATCGCCGGTAGTCGCGGCGCTCGGTTTCGCAGTGCTCTGCCCGTTCCTCCGCCCCAAAGATCCGGGAAGCTTAATAAAACCGGCGCATTAGAAGATAATGGGGGCAGGTGAACGTGAAGCTCTTACCACCGACCGTTTTCTACGCGTTGTTACTCGTATCGATCGCATCACACTTCGCGGTTCCAATCATCACGCTGATTCGCCCGCCGTACAGCTTCCTGGGCGTGCCGATCATCATCTTCGGCGCCGGCCTTAACCTATGGGCCGACTCACTCTTCAAGAAGCGAAATACACCCGTGAAGCCAACGGAAATGCCCGTGTCTTTCGTGACCAACGGCCCGTTCCGCATCAGTCGTCATCCAATGTATCTCGGCATGGCGGCGATTTTATTGGGCGTTGCGGTCGTTCTGGGCTCAATACTGCCTTTAGCATTTCCGATTCTCTTTTTAGCGCTCATGGAGCGTCTGTTCATCCCGCGGGAGGAGGCAAATCTCGAACGAGCGTTTGGTGACGACTACCGGGCGTATAAGAAACGAGTGCGGCGGTGGATTTGATGCTTTTCCTCACCAGATCCCTTCCAGACATTCACGTGAACAACAGGCATTTTGTACCTCATGCTCTTTACTGGATACAGCGATCTATAATAGAGTATAATTAAGCTAGTGGCAACGGCTCTTAAGGGGGCAGTGGTGATGGAAGCGCTCGAAGCGATATTCACGAGACGGAGTGTGCGGCGATATACCGGTCAGGATGTGCCGGAAGAGCTCATTCAGAAGATACTTGCGGCAGCGATGAACGCGCCATCGGCAGGCAACGAACAGCCCTGGCACTTCATTGTGGTACGCAGGAAAGACCTGCTGGAAGCGGCCTCCCGCATCAGCCCCTACATGCCGATGGTAAAGGACGCGCCGGTCGCGATCCTGGTCTGCGGCGATCCGAGTCTGGAGAAGTTTCCGGGATTTTGGGTGGAGGATTGCTCTGCGGCGATCCAGAACATGCTTCTTGCCGCGCATGCACTGGGACTCGGCGCGGTGTGGACGGGCATCTACCCGCAGCAGGAGTACGTGGATGGTTTTAAGGCGCTCTTCAAGCTCCCTGAGCGGATCATCCCGCTGGGCCTGGTGCCTCTTGGCTACCCCGCGCACCCCTACCCCCGAAAGGACCGGTTCAACGCGGAGCGCATCCATTATAACGGCTGGTGACGAACTCAGCCCATGTAACTTAGATAGCTAGCTGATCTCGACGAGCTGGATCTCAAAGGTCAAATCCTTCCCTGCCAGCTCATGGTTCGCATCCAGCGTGACACTCGTCCCGGAGACCTCCGTCACCGTGACGATCATTCCGCTCTGTGTCCGTAATTTCTGACCGATTTCAGGCTCCATGCCTGCAGGCAGTTGATCACGAGGGATCACGAATACCCGTTCCTCGTAATAGGGGCCGTAGGCCTGATCCGCGGGAATGGTGACGGTTTTGGTCTCGCCCAGCTTCATGCCGATCACCGCCTGCTCAAAGCCGGGGATCATCTGGCCGTCGCCGAGGGTAAATTGTAGCGGGTCACGCCCGAGCGAGGAATCAAACACCGAGCCGTCTGCCAGGGTGCCTGTGTAGTGCACCTTCACCATGTCGCCGATCTTCGCTGTCTCTGCGATCCTTGCAGCGGGCTCTTCCGCCTCTTTCTCAGCGCAGCCGGCACAGAGCACTGCTATAATGACTGCGATTGTAATCACAACACCTGCAATTGCATTTCGCTTCATCTTCTCACCTTCTGTTACCTTGATCTAACGGCGGTATTTATAGCATGCCGTGTTTACTTACAACTATCTCGTTTAGGTTACGTTCGCAGAGCTGCGAGCGAGGTGGGGAATGACCATGGCGACAGAGCCTCGAACCACCAGCCGATGGCTGTACGTCTCGATTGTGTTGATAGTCCTGGTCATCGTCCAAGCAGGCCTCTTCTCTTTCCTTATGAACGCTTACCAGCGTGATCTTAATGAGCTGCAGGTGGATCTCGCGAGATTTGAGGACTCGATAGCGGGGCTCCGATCTGATCTCGATCAGCTCCGCGGCACCGATATGATCCCCCGGGCGCCGGGTTTAACGCTCGGTCAGATCTACGAGCTCTCGAAAGATTCCGTGGTACTGATCACCGCGAAGTCGTGGACCTTTGCGGGTTTGGCGCCGGTTTCGAGCGGCTCGGGATTCCTTTACGATACCCAGGGTCATATTATCACGAATCACCACGTGATCGAAGATGCGGCCGCGCTGGAGGTGACCTTCAGCGATGGCACCATTGTGCCGGCTGAGCTGGTAGGGGCTGATCCCTACAGTGATCTGGCGATTATTCGGGTGAACGACCCGCCAGATTTGCTCCATCCACTTCCGCTCGGGAAGTCGTCCCCGTTGCAGGTGGGTGAGTATATCATAGCGATCGGCAACCCCTTTGGCTTGAGCAATTCAGTGACCTTCGGTATCGTCAGTCAACTCGGTCGTGAGCTTGATGCACCGGGGGGGTTCAAGATCGTGGACATCATCCAGGTCGATGCCGCGATCAACCCCGGCAACTCGGGGGGGCCACTGATGAACATGCGCGGCGAAGTGGTCGGCGTGAACACCGCTATTATCGCCAATTCGGAAGGTGTGGGTTTTGCCATACCCGCTGACACGGTCACCCGCGAGGTTTCGCAGCTCATTGAAACGGGCACCTATCAACATCCCTGGATCGGCGTTTCCGCTGCGAATCTCGATCCTGTCATTGCCGCTGAGCTCGGACTGGAGATCACGAAAGGCACGATAATCGTCGCCGTAGTTGAGGGCGGTCCGGCTGAGGCCGCCGGCTTGAAGGGTGGTCAGACGGGCGATGTGATCGTGGGCGTGGATAACGTGACCGTGCGAAAGTTAATCGATGTCCTCGTGTATATCGAGCGGAACAAGAACCCGGGTGATATCGTGACGCTACAGATCATCCGCGAGGGGAGAGAACTCAGCGTTCCGGTGACGCTTGGGGTGCGGCCCGGGCCGTAAGGAACCTGCGCGCCATATCCATCGCCGTTTTGTTCAGTGGTTTACCAGAACGCCGGCACAGAGTGACTGCTGCTGTTTTGAGCGATTATTCTGACCTGTGTGCATAACAGAGCGTTTACAGGCGCTCAAATCTGCGTACCGCGGTTATCCCGCCGTGAACTACTGCGAAAAGCTTATATGCTCGCATTCCATTATCTAACACGTGGTGATTCTGATGGCTGAGGTCTCGCGAGCACCCTTGAACGGTTCGATTAGAAACAGTGAGATGGCATTAGCCGTTGAAACAGCGACGAAAACGCCGGAGCAGCTTCACGCCCGTGACCCGCTACCCGTTCCTGTAACCTTCCCTTTTGAATGGCGGCTTGGAGATGTCATGATAGCAACGATATTAAAAGCATCAGGAGCTGAACAGAACGTAGTGCAGAACGTGAACGAAGCGGCAAAGCAAAAGCCGGTAGTTTGTGCCATTTGTGGCAGTGCTCAAAGTGTTTGGTATCGGAAGGAATCGGGAACGGTAAGCCACGTTATATGCGAAGCTTGCGCTACCCGGTATGTGCATAAAGCGCGAGAACTGTCAGCTCGTCACTAACTATGCCGTTATTTAGCCAGTGTAAGTTAGATTATTTGTTCTGGTTTAGCTATCCGTAACACCCAGTGGCCGGGCGCGCGTTCACTCCGCGGATAGCCGCTTCATCTGCTCGATGAACGTATCGATATGAACCGCGGTAAGCGTTAGTATCTCCATTTTGCCGCTGGCTGTGAGATCGATGGCCACTTTCATGACCACTTCGTCGTTATCTGCTTTCAAGATATTCACGAAATCGTAGGGTCCAAAAAGCGCGTACTGGCTCAGGATATTCACGCCCAGCGACTCTACTCTTTTATTCACCGCATCGATACGCTCCGGGTTCTCCTTTACCACCTTCCGCCCCTTCTCCGTCAGTTTGGTCAACATTACGTAGACACCCATCTTTATCACCACTAAAAGAGATGCTTTGCGTTCGGATTTAAAGCTTTCGGCGCATCCATGGGCACGGGATAATAACGCGGGACTTGGACTTCACTACGAAGGAGCATCGACCGCTTCAACTTCAGATGCCGGGTTGTTTAAGAACCGCGGCTTGACATCAGGTTGCCGGTACGGTATCGAGCGCTGCGGAGATCTCGTCAAAGACCGCCTGTATTTCCGCCGTGCCGTCTACCGTAACCAGGACACCCTTCTGCCGGTAGTATTCGATCAGCGGCTGTGACTGCTTCTTATATACCGCCAATCGATTCAGCACCGCCGTTTCTTTATCATCCTCGCGCTGATACAGCTTACAACCACAGAGATCACAGATCCCTTCTTGCTCTGGCCGATTGAAGAGGATATGGTAGCTCGCGCCACAGGCACACATCCGCCTTCCCGAGATCCGCTTCAGCACTTCCACATCGGGCACCTCGATATTGACCACCACGTCCAATGTCTTCCCCAGCTCATTCAGGATCGTCTCCAGCACCTCTGCCTGCGGTATTGTTCTCGGATAACCGTCAAAGATACAGCCCGAGTCGCAATCCGGCTGCGCGAGCCGATCTTTGATGATGCCAATGAGCACCCCGTCCGGCACCAGTTCGCCCCGGTCCATGTACTTCTTCGCTTCGAGCCCCAGCGCGGTCTGACGCTTCAGATTCTCACGAAGAATATCGCCGGTTGAGACATGTGGTATCTCGTACTTCTCAGCCAGTTTTATTGCCTGGGTGCCTTTCCCTGAGCCCGGCGGGCCGAACAAAACGATGTTCATCTCCTCTACAACACCTCTGCTCGAAGAGAACCTGAAGGTTCTCAGCAGCACAGCAACGAGCGGTTCTAGAGAACACTCGGCGCTCAGAATATAAATAAGTGCGCGATGCAGCCTTCATAGTTCTTATTGCAGTTCGGCGATTTTAAAAAATTTTTATAGTAAAAAGTTTTAAAATATACCTGACGATGACACGGGAAGAGCTGCGATCCAGGGACGAACTGTATGTGCAACTACTGAAGCAGAAGAGGCCGCTGCTCGAGGAGTTCAAGGCAAAAGGGTTGCAGGCACAGGAGCGCGGTGAAGAGCTTTCCTACTCTGATTTCTGCCTGGAGAAGCTCACTGAAGTGGGCCTCGCGGGTGAGCAGCTGCTGCTGGCGATCTCTCTGATCGATCTGGGGATCGCGATCGGGCAGATACAGGTGCTCGTAGAGGTAGCCAAGGAACGCAGGATCACGCACGAGTATGTCATCGGGCTCCAGCCACCGATGGTTTCTGCGTGATGCACATGGCTTAAGTACAGGCGGACAACAAAAAAGGTATATGAGCATGTTTTCGAAGTTTCATGACCTGATTGCACGCATACGAACCAGGCAAGCGGCGGGTGAGGAATCGAAGGAAGATTCGGAAGCAGAATTCAGGAAGCGATTAAGCTCCGATGAGTATCATATCTTACGTGAGCGTGGCACCGAGCCGGCGTTCAGCGGGAAATACATGAAGATGAAAACACCCGGGACCTATCGGTGCAAAGCCTGTGGGAACCAGCTCTTTGACTCTGATACCAAATTCGACTCAGGGACCGGCTGGCCGAGCTTCTTCGCAGCGCTCGCTCATGCCGTAAAGCTGCGACCTGATAAACGCTTTGGCAGGGACCGCACAGAGGTACTCTGTAGTCAGTGCGGCAGCCACCTTGGACACGTCTTCGACGATGGGCCGGAGCCCACCGGGAAACGATACTGCATCAATTCGCTGGCACTGGACTTTACGGAGTCCCCGCAGTAGCTCAGGGCTCCTGCGTGAAGATGGCTTTGTAGTGCACGATGACATACTGGTTTTTGCGCTCGACCTTCCAGAACTCCCTGGAGACGTAAGTGCCAATCTTCGGCTTGATCAAGCATTGGACTCGAGAAAGGTGGATTCGGGGAGCGCATTCTTCACGGGTGCGTCGAAATGCCCGGACTATTTCGTGTAATTGTCTTACCATTCGATCAGCACCACCCGTGCCGGCGCGCCATCGCAGCCTTTAAGCTTCAGCGGTAACGCCACCATAGCGTACGCGCCCGGCTCGATGGCACGCAAATCCAGGGTCTCGATGATGAGCACGCCGTTTTCTGTCAGGAGTTTGTGCACGGGATATCCGTCACTCGTAAATGCCTCGATGGAGAGATAATCGATGCCTACCACCTTCACCCCGTTTTCCACCAGGAGCTCTGCAGCCGAAAAATCAAGTGCGACGTAATCCTCGTGGAACGTCCTGTCCGCAAGCAGCGCTGAATTCCGGGTCTTGAACAAAATCCGCTTATAGGTTCGCAGGTCCACGTCTCGCAGCTCAGCAGCCGTTATCAGATCCGCGGTCGCCACCCCGACGACCAGCGCCTCGCCGATCAGATCGTAGAGGCTCACTTCGTCTATGCCTTTTCCATGCGCCGTAAAGTGGCAGGGTGCGTCGATATGCGTGCCAATATGCGAGCTGCAGATCAGCCGTGAGCAGTTATACGCATCCCCACTTCTCAGCGCTTCCTCTTGCGTCAGCTCAACGCCAGTATCGTCTGGCCAGCATCGCATGCCCGGATAGATCGTGAGTGACAGGTCGTGAATCTTCAAGGTCTTCTCATCCTCCATGCTTTGAGATACACCGCTCGTATGGTTAAACCCTGTTGATAGCTGTTAAAAGCCCCGTTCTTGCTGAAGGTAGGCGAAAACGCAAGACTTAACTATCTACGTGAATAATAGCTTTTAGGGAGGTGAAGGTGATATGATCGGCATTTTTAGCCTGTTACTGGTACTCATTGGTATCGTCTTTCTGGGCGTGCTCGTCGGGATATGGCGCTATAAAAGCAAATGGTCAACCACGAAAAGGCTGGTAATCACGCTCATCTGTGCAGTGAGCTTACTGGCGGTGCTCTATGCAGCATTCGGATTGCTCCTGATAGTCTCAGACAGAGCCGTGTATTCAGCCAGCGGTAAAAATCTGGGTGATATTGATTACGAAACGGTTATTTCCAATGCCCACGAGGCGGGCTATACCGTCGATGGGCCGTATTATGTGAATGTGGAACCAGAAGAAGCTGGCGGGTTGCACCCGCCGGGTATCAAAGAACTCGATGAACTCTTGGGTGAGGAATATAGGATACGTTTGGTGACATTTTACTATGCCGAGGACACCTTTTTCGAGACCACCCTACCGGGAGTGTATGAAGGCAAAACGAGCATAGCATTCTTCAATAGGAGCCGCCCTGATCCCTATTTCGCACCGTTCGAGCTACAGCATCTACCAAGCGATGAATGGGTTATTGAAACGTTTGCATTACTGTTCGACCTCACTGAATCGAAAGCGCAGAACTATCTCGCACAACTTAAGGACTCTGTCGCTGAACAAGAGACAACGAGCCCAACGATCATGATAGAAGAGCACCCTAACCTCACTGCGGTATATGAGCATTTTAAGGAAACAAGCAGTAACGCAACCCTTTCACTTCCTGTTGGTGAAGGATGGACACGGCAGACATTTTATAGACAGGGAAACCAGATCGGTGCTTTGGTCTACATTGTCCCGAATATGAGAATAATGCACCAGGATTCGGGGCATACGTACACCATTACCATCGACCAGCTCGGTGGCGTAAAGCTTGAGATCGAACTGGATGCAGGTGAGCAAATCCCGGAAGAGGAATATAGAATAGGTATTTGTTTAGCTCTGTAGACAGAGCTCCTGTGTGAGTAACGTTTGCAGCTCGTTGTAGATGTCCTTTCCTTGCAATCGCCATGTTGCGACGAGGGAAGCGATGTACTGGTAATACTCC
>DSCO01000071.1 GCA_011049045.1 Methanomicrobia archaeon
AATATGCGCAAAAAGGATGAACAGGCATCGCTCGGCGATGAAAGGGCGATTCGCGACCACCCATGCTGTGCTGATGACCTCTCGGGCGAGACCTTATGGGTTAAAAAGAAGAGTTTAGGTAAGATAGAGTGCAGCCCTATTGGCCAGATCCTGTGCTCTCGACCTGGATTCCTGGGCTTTCTTCACCATGTCCACGACCTGGGCCAGATATGATGCTGCCCCCGTCTTCTTGATTTCCACCATCAGGGCCCCCTCGTGGTTGACTGAGCCTCCTAGCACCTCATCACCTCCAGATTTGCTCACCGGGATGGATTCTCCCGTGAGCATTGATTCGTCAAGGGAGGACTCACCCTCAAGGATCTCGCCATCCACGGGCACTTTCTCGCCCGGCTTGATCAAAACGTTATCCCCGACCTTGAGCTCCTCTACGGGAACATCCTCCGTTTGATCGCCCCCCACGATCCGGTGTGCTTGCGATGGCATCAGCTTGACCAGCTCCTCGAGGGCCTGTGATGCCCCCATGACCGACCGCATCTCGATCCAGTGCCCCAGGAGCATGACGTCGATCAGGGTCGCGAGTTCCCAGAAGAAGATTTTGCCCGGTAGTGCGAGCACCACCGCAGCGCTGTAGAGATAAGCCACGGTGATCGCCACCGCTATAAGGGTCATCATACCGGGCTGCCGATCTTGCAGCTCCGTGATAATGCCCTTGAGAAAGGGGTAGCCGCCGTAAAGATGCAGAACAGATGACAGGAGCAAGAGCACGTGCAATTCACCCGGGAAACTGATGACCTCCTCGACCCCAAAAACTGCCTGGATCAGGGGTGAGAGGAGAAGAATGGGGATGGTCACTATGATGGAGACGAAGAACCGCTTTCGGTAATCTGCCATCATCTTCTGGTGGTGGTTGCCGTCATGCCCTTTCAGTGGTCCAGCACGCACCGCATGCTCGTCATGCAGCTCCATCTTACCGTGTCCCTCATGCCCGTTCATGTGAGTCCTGGCCCAACGCTGTCAATATCTTCGATTACTGAGAGCGGCTGACTAGTATAAGAGGATTTTGAAATACCCTCTAACCTTATTTGATAATCTTAACTATAACAAGCACAGGAAATCGGCTAGAAAGGGGAGTGCACGCATACTGTTAGGCTGGGGCGAGCGAAGCGAGTAAGGTAACTGTTAAGGTGCACATAACACGAGAATCGAAGGGCAAGAAGGGAGTTGTATTTTAGGAGTGATGACTTACAGATTACTTTGAGATAAAATAGCAATTCTATTTATATAATCCTGAAGACCTTTGAGGGGCTCGTGCCAAAGTAAGGCATGTTTATGCCACCAACCGACAGGGGCCGCTGAGTCGCTCAGCTTCCCGAACTCATATCGAGGGATAAAATTTATGCACGTAGGTCGGGCTTCGAGTCAAAATATTACGCACGCTAATAATCCCGACGAGTCGATCATCATCGATCACCGGTAACCTGCGCACACCCTTCTCCGCGAGGAGCTCGCACGCTCGTTCCAACGACGCGTCCCGCTCAATGGTGATCAGCGGCGAGGACATGATCTCCCGCGCTCGTATCTCTGCCGGATTCCGTTTCAGCGCAGAGACTTTGAGCGCGATATCACGATCAGTGACAATACCAACAGGCTTGCCCGCCCGGGTTATAACAATGCTCCCGATTTTTCCAAGCTCCATCTCATTCGAGAGTTTGGTGACTGGAGTCTCTTCAGCTTCCGTAATGACTTTCAGGGTCATCACATCTCCAACCTCTAACATCTCATCTGCCATTTTTCCACCTCCTAGTACTTGGGTATTTTAGAGCGCCCCTCCTTGACGCTTTCATCAAAAGAGATGAACGTGAGACGATTTCACCGTATGCAAAGCTACCCTTCTTTAGAGCGTAACTGTTTCCATGGTGAGGTCTCCCCGCCCGCTTCGTTACGCCAAGCCTCCCACCATGTAAGGGTTAGTCGGATTACCTTAAAAATTTTTTGCTTAAATGTTTTAGTTTAGCGCTATTTTTTTCTAGCAGATAACCTTATAGAGTGTTCGTTCGATGTTACCCTAAGGCCACTCCTTCACGTCCGCGACCTTATCGGTGACCGTATACACCCTCAGTGCCCTCCTCTCTGCTGCTCTAGGAGAACGCATTTTATTCTTGCTCTTCACGAAGCCGCGCTCTATTAGGACACTCCAGTTTAGCTTCTTCTTATCTGTAGGCGTTATATCTACGTGAGGTGATCTGATGAACGTTCAAGCAAATGTAGAAGTAGTAAAGCAACATTTTGCGGCATTTGAGCAGGGGGACTTTAGAGCTGCTCTGAACGTGTTCGCTGCGGAGGGGGATTTTCAGTCGCCGGTCACCCGGACCGCACCAAAGGATATCTCGTGGGCTCAATCGCGTCACAGCCGTGAGGAGATTGCAGCCTTTTTCAAGAAACTCGGCGAAAAGATGGAGATCGAACGGATGGAGACCTTTGCCTTTACCGCCCAGGGCGATCGTGTAATCGTAGAGGGCAGAAATCGTGGTACGGTAAGAACCACCGGCCGCACCTATGAGCACGATTGGGTGATGGTGTTCACCCTGCGCGCGGGGAAAATAGTCAAGTGCCGGCACTATTATGACACCGCGGATCTAGTGGCAGCCTTTCGCCGGGAGTGAACTCCTGCGGACTTTAAACGTGCCATCGCCATGGTCAAGCAGACTTGATGCAACATATAGCAACATATACCCCAGATCATCCATGAGCCGTCCTACAACGCAACAGGTGGAGTCATAACCTGCAACGAGTTCGTGGACATCAATGGCAAGCGGCACGAGGGGTGGATTCCGGCGATACGGCTGAGTTGATAAGAGGCCGCTTCCGCTTCGCCCTTCGATAGATTCGCTGATATCAGTTACAATTGTGAGCCGTTACCCCGAAAAGTGGGATATCATTTCCGCTACTTGGTTGGCTGACAGAATCAGGTAGGTTTTAAACTTTATGTGTGGGTGTACTTCCAAGTCTCCATCATCGTATTGAGGACCTCAAGCCGGGCGGGTGCGTGAAAGGTACGCCAGATCAACCACACCCTCATATACCTCTTCCGCAGGCCCCTGCAGATACGCACCGTCCTCCCGCACCTCGACGACCAGATCCCCACCCCGGGTATGAACGGTGACGGGCTCGTTCTTATTCACCAACCCGAGCTGATAGAGCGTCAGAACGGAAGCGGTAGAGCCAGTCCCGCACGCTAACGTCTCTCCGACGCCACGCTCATAGGTCCTCACGGTTAGTTCATGCGTACTTCCCTCGCGGCGCACGACGAAATCGACATTGGTCTTTTGCGGCAGAAAGGCCGGGTGGGATTCGATCGCCTTTCCCACGGTATGCACGTCAAGACCTTCGAACGAGTCCACAATGACGACCGCGTGGGGGTTGCCGAGACTCAATGCCGTCACGCGTAACGACCCGATGTCCGCATTCACGAAGAATGGCTCGTCGAGCTTTTCAAACACCGGCCTGCCCATAAACACGCGGATCGACCTGACCAGACCGGTATCATCAAGCTCAACTTCGGGCACGATCAAGCCTGCCAGGGTCTCCACCTGTATGCGCTTGCTGTGTATGATCCCGTGCTCGAAGACGTATTTCGCGAAGCACCGCATCCCGTTCCCGCACATCTCCGCCTCCGAGCCATCAGGATTGAAGATACGCATCCGCAGGTCAAACGCATCGGAAGTGGGTAGACAGATGAATAGAACACCGTCCGCACCCACGGAGAATTTCCGCCGGCACAGCGCGCGCGCACATGCCGCTTTAGCTGCATCTGAACTTCGCTCCAAACGGTCATCGATCAGAATGAAATCGTTCCCGCTGCCCTGTAGCTTGGTGAACCTTATGCGCCTCATCTCTTCACTCTTTCACCCTTTGTCCAAGATAACTTCCCACTCGCCCTCATAACTGAGCCAAAAGCCAAACGGTCGCTAAGCCCACAAAAAGCGCGAAGAGCATGCTTGAAAAAGTGCCTATGAGATAATACTCCGCAAATTCGCGCTTCTTTAGATCCTCGAATCGTGCGATCGATTTCGCGGTCAATACCAGCATGATCGCGGTAAACTGCCCGTACAGAACCAGGGTGAGCACAAAGATACGTTCGAGGATCCCGATGGCAAGACCAGCGTGCTCAAGGCCACCCACACCAGCTACGGGGAATTTACGCAGGATGAAAGCTACGACGTAACTTCCGGCACTAATCGTAACCGCGTACGCAGCGGCAAAAAGAGCTGCGAGTTCTATCGAGTGCCACGGTATCAGCATACACACCAGATCCTCGCGGTTATATCAGGCTATTATGCTTTATCTTCTATTGTCAGGCTTTAATGCTTTACCTTTTGGCCTTCTGCACGCACACGGGCAGGGAGCTCCTGTAACAGCCGCCGTACGGCCTGCTCGCCTATCTGTACCGCCGGCCAATGGGCCGCATGCACTACTTGTGATATGGACTGTTTAGTGACATTCAGTTCCCTTGCTATAGCACTGTATGTATAATCACCATGGGCTCTGCAAAACGTTACGACTTCTCTTTGTCTATCAGTCCACGTACTTTGAATGGTACCAATAAGCGTTAAAAGGGCATTTATGGTTTCGTCCGTTACATCATTCTGCTCATCTGATGATTTTACAATAACCGGATATCCGAGCTTTTTTGCTGATTCGAGCGCCTCACGCGATCTGAAAAATGATGCTCCACGCATCTCGGTGATTTCTGATGCGAGCACATCAATCGTTCCAACCTGAATTTGACACCAGCAACTATTACTATATTGATTTAAACCGAAACAGATAAGTGTAAAGCCCCCAAATATCTAATAGAG
>DSCO01000072.1 GCA_011049045.1 Methanomicrobia archaeon
AGTTGCAAAAGGGCGTCTACCAAAACAAGGATTGAAACTTGGCCGTGGCGGAACAACAGTCAAAGTGATAACTGGAAGTTGCAAAAGGGCGTCTACCAAAACAAGGATTGAAACAATCACCTCTAGCTCCTCTAAGGAGAATCCCGTTAATTCGGTTGCAAAAGGAAGTCTACCAGAACAAGGATTGAACGAGGCGTGTGGGGGGTGACAAAATAAAATCTCGACCCCACCTTAAACGCCCTTGCAATTTCATTCTTCTGAATGACTCCCCGCCTGTTTCGCGATGCCCTGAACGCCGCGCTCCAGAAACTTACCTTCCCCTGGCTCACGCCACACCCGACTTCGACAGGCAGGGAGACCGGATACTTCCAGAAAACCATCAAGGAAAGCGACCTTTACGAGATGTACAAGCGCAACCAGCTCGCGCACAACATCGTTTACGCGGTCGCTCATGACGCGCTTGCTGGTGAATTTACGGTCTGCGATAGCACGGGCGAAGTGCTCGAAAAGCTCAACGAGCAGGTTCAGAACCTCTATGCGCAGATGATCTTCCAGCCGCTGTTGAAATGCCTCATCTTCGCGCGGCTCTACGGTTCCGCGGGGATCTTAATCGGCTACCGCGACCCGCGCAGTTTTGAGCATCCCGCGAACCCCAAGAATAAAATCGATTACCTTTTCGCGATACCGCATGGCTGGGTCGCCGCGAAAGTCGCGGCAACGGATGACGCGGGCAACGTCACGATCCCCGCGCAGCTCGCGTATTACGAGCTTTCGACGCCGAGCATCAAGATCCACGCTTCGCGGATCATCCACCTGCAGCCGCTCTCGATCGAGGAGAATTTCGAGGGCGAATCGTGCTTAATTCCGCTTTTCGATGCGCTTACGATACTCAAGAATTTAGATTGGGCAACGGGCCAGACGATGTTCCGCCACGGTGCCGGCCTGACCACCGTGGTCGCCGGCGAAAACGCCAACCAGGAGCAGATCGACGCGATCGACGCGGTCGTGACTGAGATCAACAGTAAGACCGTGATCACGCTTCCGCCCGGGTGCACGGTCGAAACGCACCGGCCCGGCGCACTCGATCCCGAGAAGTTCTACACCGTCATCTGCAACCAGATCGCCGGCGGCGCGAACATCCCGGTCTCTATCCTGCTCGGCGCGCAGAAGGGCGCGGTTGAAGCGGCCTCGAAGGATCGCAAGGACTACGCGGATATGCTCTTGACGATCCAGAAAACGGTGCTCGCGCCTGCGCTCACCGCGATCGTGAAGAGGTTCCAGGCGAGCGGGCAGCTGCCACCGGCGGAGTTTCTTCTGAACTGGTCGTCGCCCGCGATCTTCCTGCTCGATGTCGCCCGCGGGCGGCTCTACGATGCACGCGCGGAGACGGAAGCCGCGAAGGCCGAACGCGAACGCGCGCAGGCGGAGCTCATTCGCGCGCAGGCGGCGGCGCTGAATGCGGGTGAAGAAGAAGGCGAAGGTGAAGAAGAAGCGGAACCGGAGGAGGCGAGCCCTAACGAGTGACACCCACCGACCTCATCTTCACTGATCTTGAATCCCTGGGGATCGCTTCGGCAGCTGCTGCAGCCGCGATGCTCTACGTGCTCCGCTTCTGCTCGTTCAAGGTGCGCCTACAGTGGAACCACCTCTGGCGATACGTGCGCTGGGCGTTCCAGACGTTCGTCCTGCGCAAGAGCATCGCGCGCCAGCGATACCATATCGCACCGCTTGAGAACGCGGATCCGCACGCGGTCTTCCAGGAGCTCGTGCTGCTCGGCTATCAGCCCAATTACTTCGCGTACTGCGATCACGGCGAGCGCTACAACCTGCGGCGGCTGCGGTTCTGCGATGGCGAGCTCTGGCAGGATCACGTGCGCGTGTTCCCGGACGAAGTCCGCGGGCATGCTGAGATCAGCTACGAGGAGGATGCCGCGCTGCACGCGCGGGCCACCACGGTTGAGGCGCTGCCGGTGGAAACGCAGCAGGCACTGCAGTGGGCGATCCAGAACGTTCGCCTCAATGCTGCAAAAGGATCATAGGCAGACGATATGGAAGAGCAGAAAATGCTTACCGAAGATAAAGAAGTGAAGTTGCGGGTTCCGTACAGCTACGGGCCCTACAACAAATGCAACGAGACTGAGCAATGGATTCGGCTCTCTGAAGGCTGCCCACATAACTGCCCGTACTGTTACGAACCGACAGAGCTCAAGCTCTTTTCCATTCCAGAGATCGTGCGGAACACGGTCAAGATAATGGACATGAACCTTTTGTGCAAATCAGAATCAATTGAGATTATCCGCGAGCTCGGTGAAAAGCGCGTAAATGGCAAAGTCGTGCATTACGAACTCATATGCGGTATCGATTATCGGTTCTTGACCCAGGAAAGTGCAATCGCGTTGAAGACGAGCAGGTTCAAGAATGTCCGCATCGGCTGGGATTGGTACTACAAAGATCAGCTAAAAATCAGAGACGCCCTTAAAAAACTATTTAAAGCGGGCTACAAGCCAGAAGACGTCACGATCTTTATGATTTGCAATTGGAGAATCTCGTGCGAAGAGAACCTGCGTAAGCTGGATCTCTGCAAGGTGTGGGGCGTGAAGGTCGCCGATTGCTATTATGATGGCCAGGTGTCCCCGCATATCGTGCCGGTGCACTGGACGGACCCACAGATCAAGGGAGTCCGCAAAAAGGTGCGGAAGCATAACCAGCTGGTGAACTTCAAAGTTGATCCCGAACTGAATCGAGAGCGGAAGGGGACATTGACATGACATGACAGAATCCGTTAAAGATTGGGATGACCCATACGAACCGGAAAACTGCACGAACGAGCAGCTCAGAGACGATTGGCGGCTCTTCGTTGCCACTGTTTCGAATATCGACGATGGCCTTTCCTATCTCACGTACGAGGTGGTCTACTACAAAGCAGCTGCCTGCGCACGCGAGATTGCCCGCCGTGTCCGCAGCGGTAAAATGCAGTTCACGGTCAGCAAGGAGAAGAGCGATGCGTACCAGAAGCTCTGGCGCGGGGTGGCAAGCAGGTTAAAGGCCTGGCAGATCGCCGTGCTCACCGAAGGCGAGGAAGTCGAAGAGGATCTTTTGCAACCGCCCGGCGCAGATGCGTTCGCCCCACCGGAGAGAGAGCTCCTGCCAGACAGGCATGTTGAGGTTGAGAATGCGAAATGTAGCGCGACGTGGGTGGACACCGACGATCCACTCGCACCGGTCAACCCTTCGGGTGTGGAGCTCGGTGAAGAGATCACGCTCGAACAAGTCTTAGGCTACTTCAAATCATTCTACCGCACGAAACCGTACGTATCGCTCATCGGCGGGCTTTGCACCCGGAATAGGACGAAGGGCGATATCGATATCTTCATCCGGAGCGCGCACCACGATCTCGCCACGGAGTTCCGGATTATTCGCATGTTCCCTCAGCAGTTCTGGCGGCGGATGTCTTCAAGCGGGACGGCAGCTCGTGGACTCAGCAGGCAAAGCTGTTAGCCTCCGACGGCGCCGCAAATGACTATTTCGGCGACTCTGTATTCCTCGACGGTGAGTATGTCTTCGTTGGCGCAATCTATGACGATGACAAAGGCACTGATTCGGGTTCGGCGTATATCTTCAAGCGATCCGGCATTTCGTGGACCCAGCAGGCAAAGCTGTTAGCCACCGACGGCGCCGCAGGTGACTACTTCGGCTACTCGGTAGCCCTCGACGGTGAGTATGCCCTCGTTGGCGCATGGAGTGATGATGACAAAGGCACAAATTCGGGTTCTGCGTATGTGGTCTCACGCGGAATAAGCGGCGATGTGACGTGCGATGGCGTGGTAGACGTGGGCGATGTCGGACTGCTCCTTTACCACGTTGGGTTCCCCGGCGATCCCCGATACGTGCTGAGATACTGGGGTTGATCGTACGTAGAAGACCGTCAATCACGAGGCGAGATGCGTCGATCGCGAGTGCCTGAAGTTGTGCGGATTCACCTTCTTCTTGATTCCTGCTCGCTTGGCGATCTTCTGCAATTGCTTTTGGATCGCGTGATACAGCAGCGGCTCGCCATTCATCTTCACCCATATCAACGCTGTTCGATCGTCTCGCTGCGGATGCGCCTCCAGCCATTGCGCTAGGTACGGCACCGACCAGATGAGCCGAACGCGACGCATCCCGGTCTTTTTCGCTACCAGTGCGATTGCGCCATAACGATCGAATGCTACATCTTTCATGCGCAGCCCGCCGAGCTCGCTTATCCGGAACCCGCCTTCGTAAAGGCACGCAATGTACGCCTTGTCACGTAAATTCTGCGCATTATCGATTAAGTCCGATATCTCCTGCTCACTAAGGATCTCGTTCGGGAGCATGCGAGGCTTTGTTGCCTTGATCCACCATATCCAAGAACCGCACAGTTTCCGCAGACTGGAGCGAAGCGCTGCACTGCTCAGGAACGGTACGTGCACCGCAAGTCTTTTATGTTCCCGCAAACAAGACAGAAACACGAACCTAAAGGGAAGTGACTATCGATCGTATGGCAGATTATGCGAGCCTGGGAAGCAGAGCGGTGGCGCTTATCATCGATTACATCATCCTGGGGATCATTATCTGGGTTATAACAGTGCCGTTTGGTGCAGCCGCACTAATCTCGATGAGAACCCTCAGGGATCCGATGGCATTCTCTGGAGCGGCGGTTCTAGCGGTCTCTGCTATTAGCATGATCATCTGGCTGCTCTATTTCACGTATCTCGAAGGCAGCTCGGGCCAGACCCTGGGTAAGCGGGTCATGAATATCAAAGTGACAAAGGAATCCGGCGAGAGCCTGACCTTCGTCGACGCGCTCATACGGACGCTGTGCAGAATTATCGATATGCTACCCACACTGTATATATTCGGGATCATCATCATCCTCCTTACCGATAAGAACCAGCGAATTGGCGATCTCGCGGCTCACACGACTGTGGTGAAGGCATAGGTACCGGTGTTTTTTATAAAAAAGCCAAGCAGGGTGATGCGTGTGCGGAAATGAAAAAAAGTGTGCACGAGCATACAATCTAAAAACCGGCGGAAAAGAAGATGTTGTTTATGGATATATGGACCTGGGAACCAGAAAAGAGGGATGAAATGGGGAAACGATGGTCAGAGTGGAAATGTCCTGAAGGGATGACTGTTCATGGCGCGTGGTTAGATCTCTCCGGAAATCGATACTTCGTTCTTTACGAGGTGGAAGATCCACAAGTTCTTCAGGCAGCCAACAACTCCTGGACGGACGTCGCTAAGGTTGAGTCTGTACCGGTGATGGACGCTGAGAACGTACTAAAAATCCCGCGCGTGCGTCTGGATGTACGGTGACCCTCAATCCATTCCGGTCCTTCGCTTTTATACTACCCGAATTTGCTCCTCGTTGCGTGCGAATGGCACGATAACCGAGGACACTGCTTGCTTGCTCTTGCGGCGCAACCGCATCGAATCAGCCCATTTAAGCGAGCGAAAGACCATTTGCGGTGAATACCGTTAAGTAGCAGAAGAACCTTGCTTGTTATGAAGTGAGAAGTATGGGTTCTGAACTCAAAGGTATTATCGCTGGGATGCTGGCGGAATTCCAGAAGATCATCTCAGTTGAGGCCGCCGTGGGTACGCCGATAGAGTTCGAGGATAAGGTCTTGATCCCGGTCTTCAGCATCGGTTTCGGTGCCGGTGGCGGTGGTGGTGCGACGCGCAAAGAGAAGGAAGGGGCTGGCTATGGCGTTGGCGGCGGCGGTGGCTTGAGCCCCGTTGCGCTTATTGCGGTCTTCAAGGGCGTTTCTGGCCCCGAGGGACTGAAGGTGCTCTCACTGAAACCTTCGGGCACGCTCGATAAGATCGTGGGCGAAGCACTGCCGGCGGTCATGGAGAAGGTCTCTGAGATGCGAGCTGGCAAGACGGCCGAAGGCACGAAGACCGAACCATGATCCGTAAGTAAAGCGGTAATTCCGTAATCGGTAGGTATAATCGTCGAGAGCTCTCGTAAGCTCAGTTCCGCTCCTTCATAAGTAAACGGGTAATTCACCACGAGGTTCCACGGTAGTGACTAACTAACCGGAGTACCAACAATGACCCTGGCGCTCGTTCTCCTGGTCATTTTCGCACTTAGTGTACTACTCAGTGTTGCAACGTTACTCATTCCTGCCAGCATCTCAATCCGGCTCCTGAAAGAAGGCCCGATAGCTGAAGTAATACTCTCGCTTGGGCTACTGCTCGGTGCGCTGACCGGTCACGTCGAGTACCGTGCAGAGCGGCACGAATTTCGAGCATGCATCCTGGGCCGCACGGTGTTCCGAAGACCGCTGGAACGCCGCACGGCGGATAAAACAGAGGAGAAGAAGCAGGAGAAGCGGGAAAATGCAGGGACAGACTGGGCAACGATGATTACGAACGCGGACGAACTGTATAGCGCAGCCAAAGAGCTCGTGCGTACGCTCACCAGACACCTTTCAGTGAAGCGTGCGAGTGATAAGCTGGTGGTGGGGCTACCGGATGCGGCCGAGACCGGTATGCTGACTGGAGCGCTCTACGCGGGACGCGGCATCGCAACTGCCGCATTTCCACCAGCCGCCTCTATTGAAATTGCGCCCTCATTTCACGAGGAGAAACTGGATACCGAGGTCGCTGTGGAGCTCAGCCTGCCGCTCGTTACCATCATCGCTCCTGTTATCCGGTTCCTCTGGAGGATGCGGAAGATCTTTCGAACCACGTGATGAATCCATCACACCGGTTTCACCGGATCCTTTTTCCGGTATACCATGCCCTGGAATGACGCAATGAGCTCTTTCTGCTCATTGGTGATCTCAACGATGTAGCTGGCAATTTTCGGATGGAATGAGATCTCTCGCGCCTCCGCATAGAGCACGCCATTGGTTGCGGTCCTGAAGAATGAGATGCAAGAATTGATCGCCACAGAAACCGTGCCATGCGAGTTCGAGGCCACCCCGAAGGCGAAATCGGCCAGCGTGAAGATAGCACCGCCATGCACCATGCCGAACATGTTATGGTGGCGCTCGTTGATCTCCAGCATCGCGCGCGCATGCCCTCTCGAGACCTCCAGCAGCTTGATACCCGATAACGCCGCGTAGTTATCGCCCTTAAAAAAATCCTCGGTTACTTCCATCGTTCCTCAACTAATTCATATCCTGAATTACGACGGTATATTCTTTTTCTCGGCCTGGCGATGCAGGTGCTGAACCTCCGTCGGAGCACGCGAACTCAACTGACGACGTAAATCGCGGGCTTCAGCGGAATCGC